>NZ_AJRG02000002.1:0-155517 GCF_000298715.2 Streptococcus sp. GMD5S | reverse complement strand
CGTCAAGACCCACGGGTTGTCAGCATGGAGCAGTTCAATTTCCGCTATGCTGAAAAGACTGATTTTGAGCAGGAACCGAGCTTTGCCAGTATTGATGTGAGTTTCATTTCCCTCAGTCTGATTTTACCTGCCTTGCACCGTGTCTTGGCTGATCAAGGTCAGGTCGTGGCTCTGGTTAAGCCCCAGTTTGAAGCAGGTCGTGAGCAGATTGGAAAGAATGGAATCATTCGCGATGCCAAGGTTCATCAACATGTCCTTGAATCTGTCACTGCTATGGCAGTTGAACAAGGTTTTTCAGTGTTTGGATTAGACTATTCACCAATCCAAGGTGGACATGGAAACATCGAATTTTTGGCATATTTGAAAAAGGAAGATGGAGCAAGTAACCAAGTTGCTCCTGAAATAGAAAAAGTTGTAGAGAGAGCACATAGAGAATTTAAAGATGAATAAAAAAGAGAGACTTGAAAAAATTAGAAGATTTGTTACAGATTATCAAATTGGGACTCAGGAAGAAATCGTTGAGCACTTAAAGGAAGCAGGTATTTCTGCTACGCAAGCCACTGTCTCAAGGGACATCAAGGAGCTTGGGATTGTTAAAATTCCTTTGAAGAACAACACCTATATCTATGAGTTGCCAAAATCAGTCGTCAAAAGTTTGCAGTTGGCTGAGGACAATATTGTGAGTTCTGAGTTAATGGGAAATATGATCAATCTTGCTGTCATTCCTGGAAATACTATTTTTGTGAAGAGTCAGTTGGTTGAAGCATTTTCTGAACAGATTTTTAGCTGTCTAGCTGATGATGATTCTATCTTAATTGTAGCTAGAACAGCAGAGGCAGCTGAGGAAATTGTTGAACAAGTCAAAAAATGGTAGGTCAGTATGTTACTTGAAATTTCGATAAAAAACTTTGCCATTATTGAGGCGATTTCACTCAATTTTGAAAAGGGTATGACTGTTTTGACCGGAGAAACGGGTGCTGGAAAGTCTATCATTATCGACGCTATGAATCTCATGTTGGGGGCTCGTGCAACGACAGATGTTATTCGTCACGGTGCGCCAAAGGCAGAGATTGAGGGACTTTTTTCGGTTGAAAATAGTCGCCTTTTACAGGAACTTTTTGATGAGCAAGGTTTAGAATTGGGGGATGAGATTATCATCCGTCGGGAAATTTTGCAAAATGGTCGTAGTGTTAGTCGCGTGAATGGTCAGATGGTCAATCTTTCTGTCTTGCGTGCCATTGGGCAACACCTTGTGGATATCCATGGTCAGCATGACCAAGAGGAGTTAATGCGTCCTCAACTGCACATCCAGATGTTGGATGAGTTTGGTGATGCTGCTTTCTTGGACTTGAAGGAGACCTATCAGACGAGCTTTGATGCCTATCGCAAAATGCGCAAGCAGGTTTTGGAAGTCAAGAAAAACCAGCAGGAACATAAGGCTCGTATTGAGATGTTGGAATTTCAAATGGCAGAGATTGAGGCAGCGAACTTACAGGCTGGTGAAGACTTAGCTCTCAACCAAGAACGAGATAAACTCCTCAATCATAAAAATATTGCGGATACGCTAACCAATGCCTACAGTATGCTGGACAATGAGGAATTCTCCAGTCTTGCTAATGTCCGTTCAGCCATGAATGACATGGAAAGTGTTGAAGAATACGACCCTGAATACCGTGAAATTTCAAGTTCTCTGTCTGAGACCTACTATGTTTTAGAAGATATTACAAAGCGTTTGGAAGATATTATTGAGGACTTGGATTTTGATGGCAATCGTCTCATGCAGGTTGAAAATCGCTTAGACCTTATAAATACTATTACACGCAAGTACGGTGGAACTGTGGACGATGTTTTGCTTTATTTTGCCAAGATTACGGAAGAGTACAATCTCTTGACTGGAAATAATCTTTCTTCCGAAGATATGGAAGCAGAACTCAAGAAATTGGAAGTTAATCTTGTTGATTTGGCAGGTCAGCTTGCATCTGCTCGCCATGATTTGGCCCAGCAGCTTGAGGCTGAGATTAAACAAGAACTTCAGGATCTCTATATGGAGAAGGCACAGTTCCAGGTTCGCTTTAGTAAGAGTAAATTCAGCCGTGAAGGAAATGAAACAGTTGGGTTTTATATTTCTACCAATCCAGGTGAAGACTTTAAACCCTTGGTCAAAGTTGCATCTGGTGGGGAATTATCCCGCCTCATGCTAGCTATTAAATCCGCCTTTTCTCGTAAAGAAGGCAAGACTAGTATTGTCTTTGATGAGGTGGATACGGGAGTTTCAGGTCGTGTGGCCCAAGCCATTGCGCAAAAGATTCATAAGATTGGTCAGCATGGTCAGGTTCTTGCTATTTCTCACCTTCCACAAGTGATTGCCATCGCGGATTATCAATTCTTTATTGAGAAGATTAGCGATGAGCACTCAACGGTGTCGACGGTTCGCCTTTTGACTTTAGAAGAGCGAGTAGAGGAAGTAGCTAAGATGTTGGCTGGGGAAAATGTAACCGAAGCTGCCCTTACCCAAGCCAGAGAATTATTGCAAACGAGGATGAAATAAATGACAGACTATTATGTAATTGGAGATGTTCACGGAAAGGCAGGTATGCTAGAAGATCTGCTCAAGACCTGGGATGGTCAAACTCAGTTGCTCTTTCTAGGGGATTTGATTGACCGAGGTGAAGACAGTCGCCGTGTTCTAGAGATGGTCAAAGACTTGGTCGACAATCAAGGAGCTATTTGTTTATCAGGTAACCATGAGTATATGTTTCTGACTTGGCTTGATGACCCAGAAGAAAGCTATGACCATTATCGTCGCAATGGTGGTGATACAACCATTAACTCAATTTTAGGTCGTCCCTTGGATGCACCAGTTGATGGCGTAGAAGATGCCAAGCGTGTTGCGACTGAAGCGGCAGACTTGGTCGAATTTATTCGTCAAATGCCATTTGTGGTAGAGACAGACAAATATATCTTTGTTCACGCAGGTATTGATTTGACCTTGGATGATTGGCATGAAACGACTGATTACAAGAAAGTCTGGCTCAGAAAGCCATTCCACGAAGCCGAAAATCATACTGGGAAAATCATTGTCTTTGGGCATACACCAGTTTATGGTTTGCTAAAGCAAGACCGAGGTACTGCTGAGCTTTGGATAACAGAGGATGGCAAGATTGGCATGGATGGAGGAGCTGTCTATGGTGGTGTCTTGCATGGGATTGTCTTTACTGACCAAGGAATGACAGAACACCACTTTATCGAGAATGATGGTTTTGTTGCCGAAGATTAGTACTCCTAGCAGGGTATGGTCTTGTCAAAATGTTAAAAACAATTTATAATTAATAGATACCCTGAAAGGAAGAGCATCATGAACTTAGAAGATTTGAAAAAACGACAGGAGAAAATCCGAAACTTCTCTATTATCGCCCATATTGACCACGGGAAATCAACGCTAGCAGACCGCATTTTGGAAAAGACGGAGACCGTTTCTAGTCGTGAAATGCAGGCCCAGCTTTTGGATAGTATGGATCTTGAACGTGAACGTGGGATTACCATTAAGTTGAATGCCATTGAGCTCAATTACACTGCAAAAGATGGCGAAACCTATATTTTCCACTTGATTGACACGCCAGGGCACGTGGACTTTACCTATGAAGTGTCGCGTTCGCTAGCTGCCTGTGAAGGAGCGATTTTGGTGGTTGATGCGGCTCAAGGGATTGAAGCGCAAACTCTTGCTAACGTTTATCTAGCCTTGGACAATGATTTGGAAATTCTGCCCGTCATTAACAAGATTGACCTACCAGCAGCCGATCCTGAGCGCGTTCGTACAGAGATTGAGGATGTCATTGGACTAGATGCCAGCGAAGCGGTCTTAGCATCAGCCAAAGCTGGTATTGGTATCGAAGAGATTCTTGAGCAAATCGTAGAGAAAGTGCCAGCCCCAACTGGTGATGTTTCAGCTCCACTCAAAGCCTTGATTTTCGACTCAGTTTATGATGCTTACCGTGGGGTTATCCTCCAAGTTCGTGTCATGGACGGAGTTGTTAAACCTGGCGATAAGATTCAACTCATGAGCAATGGAAAGACCTTTGATGTGACGGAGGTCGGAATTTTCACACCGAAAGCTGTTGGGCGTGATTTCCTAGCCACAGGTGACGTTGGTTATATTGCGGCTTCTATCAAGACGGTTCAAGACACGCGTGTCGGAGATACAGTGACCCTAGCAAGCAATCCTGCAGCAGAACCGCTAGATGGCTACAAGCAAATGAATCCTATGGTCTTTGCAGGACTTTACCCAATTGAGTCAAACAAGTACAATGACCTACGTGAAGCCTTAGAAAAATTGCAGCTCAACGATGCTAGCTTGCAGTTTGAACCAGAAACATCTCAGGCCCTTGGATTTGGTTTCCGTTGTGGATTCCTTGGACTCCTCCATATGGATGTTATCCAAGAGCGTTTAGAGCGCGAGTTCAACATTGACCTCATTATGACAGCTCCGTCTGTTATCTATAAGGTTAATCAAACTGACGGTGAGTCTATGGATGTCTCTAACCCATCAGAGTTTCCAGATCCAACTAAGATTGCGACCATTGAAGAACCTTATGTCAAGGCTCAGATTATGGTACCACAGGAGTTTGTTGGAGCGGTGATGGAACTGGCTCAGCGGAAACGTGGGGATTTTGTGACTATGGATTATATTGATGACAATCGTGTCAATGTCATCTATCAAATTCCACTTGCTGAAATCGTATTTGACTTTTTTGATAAGCTCAAGTCTTCGACGCGTGGTTATGCAAGCTTTGACTATGAATTGTCAGAGTATCGCCCATCTAAGCTGGTCAAAATGGACATCCTTCTCAATGGTGATAAGGTCGATGCTCTTAGCTTTATCGTCCACAAGGACTTTGCCTACGAACGCGGGAAACTCATCGTTGATAAGCTCAAGAAAATCATCCCTCGTCAACAGTTTGAGGTGCCGATTCAAGCAGCTATTGGACACAAAATTGTGGCTCGTACGGATATCAAGGCCCTTCGTAAAAACGTACTTGCCAAGTGTTATGGTGGTGACGTTTCGCGTAAACGCAAACTCCTTGAAAAACAAAAAGCTGGTAAGAAACGCATGAAAGCTATCGGATCAGTAGAAGTACCACAAGAAGCCTTCCTTAGCGTCTTAAGCATGGATGAAGAATAGAAATAAAAAAACTCTTGAAGATTTTTCAAGAGTTTTTGCTTTAAATGTGAGCTATAAAATCGTAAACTAACTGAATCGATTAGGTTAGAATTTGACAGAAGTCCTTATTTTTCTTATAATGCAGATGGAAAGGTGGTAGGATGAAAAGATTATTAATTTTAGGTACTGTAGTTACTATTAGTGCTTTTTTAGCTTCATGCTCCAATAAATCGCAAACAGCAACCGAAGAAAGTTCGACTGCGGTTGTTAGGTCTTCTAGCAGTCAGGAAACAAGTAGCTCTAGCTCTGCTGTTTCTGAAGCGAAAAAGGAAGAGACGCAAATCATCGGTTCGAATGAATATGGTTTTGTCAAGGTACCCAAATCATGGGTTCAATTCCATGAAGTAGAAGGTGGAAATGATATACAGTATAGTGATGGAACAGATATCAACATTGTTACGCTGAATACCTTCAAGGCTGAGCAGTTCAATATCAGCGAAGAAGAATATGCTAAACTGGATGTTGTGAATGTCTCATCTAGTATTTTAACTTCCAAAGAACAAAGCTCTGATTTCAGTAAGGTTTGGGGCTCCAAATCGACCATTGGAGGCTATGAAGCCTATGTTGTCAATGCAATTGCTAAGTCAGGGAAATACCTCGTTACCTGGGTTTTCCGATCAAATGATGGTAAAATCCGCTATGTTTCACTTGAAGGGGATGGGGAAACTTTAAAAACAATCTTACCGATGGTTGAAAGTAGCTGGTCAACTACTAAAGCTGAATAAATGAAAAAAAGAAGATCCTTGGTCTTCTTTTTATTTTTTTACGAATAGATATATGAGTAGAAAAAGAAATGGAGTTGTATATGAAGATCACAAACTATGAGATTTACAAATTGAGAAAAGCTGGGCTGAGCAATCAACAAATTTTAACAGTTCTTGAATACGATGAGACTGTAGATCAGGAGCTCTTGCTAGGTGATATTGCAGAAATATCGGGGTGCCGTAATCCTGCTGTCTTTATGGAACGCTATTTCCAGATAGATGATGCACAGTTGGAGAAGGAGTTTCAGAAATTTCCATCCTTCTCGATTCTTGATGACTGTTATCCTTGGGATCTGAGTGAGATTTATGATGCTCCAGCTCTTTTGTTTTACAAAGGGAATCTGGATTTATTGAAATTTCCAAAGGTTGCTCTTGTAGGGAGTCGTTCTTGTTCGAGTCAAGGTGCTAAGTCGATCCAGAAAATTATCCAAGGTTTAGAAAACGAGTTAATCGTGGTTAGTGGATTAGCAAAAGGAATCGATACCGCTGCCCATATGGCTGCGCTCCAGAATGGAGGACGAACGATTGCTGTCATTGGAACAGGATTGGATGTTTTTTATCCACGTGCTAATAAACGCTTGCAGGACTACATTGGAAATCATCATCTAGTGCTAAGTGAGTACGGTCCAGGTGAAGAACCCTTAAAATTTCACTTTCCAGCTCGTAATCGTATCATTGCAGGATTGTGTCGTGGAGTTATTGTGGCAGAGGCAAGGATGCGGTCAGGGAGTCTCATTACCTGTGAACGCGCCATGGAGGAAGGACGCGATGTCTTTGCTATTCCAGGGAACATTCTTGATGGCCATTCAGATGGTTGCAACCACTTGATCCAAGAGGGAGCAAAACTGATCACAAGTGGTCAAGATGTGTTAGCAGAGTTTGAATTTTAAGGAGAAATTTATTCCCTCAGATAAACTTTTCTTCTATATATAGGAGTTAAGTCTTGACAGCTATAGAAAAATGGTTTACACTTTATAAAGTTTATTACTTTGAAAAGGTGTGATAGTGTGGCTACGGCAACAAAGAAGAAAAAATCAACAGTTAAAAAAAATCTAGTCATCGTGGAGTCGCCTGCTAAGGCGAAAACGATTGAGAAATATCTAGGACGAAATTACAAGGTTCTAGCCAGTGTTGGACATATCCGAGATTTGAAAAAATCCAGTATGTCTGTTGATATTGAAAACAATTATGAACCACAGTATATCAATATCCGTGGAAAAGGCCCTCTCATTAATGACTTGAAAAAAGAAGCTAAAAAGGCCAATAAAGTCTTTCTGGCGAGTGACCCGGACCGTGAAGGAGAAGCAATTTCCTGGCATTTGGCTCATATCCTTGATTTGGATGAGAATGATGCCAATCGTGTGGTCTTTAATGAAATCACCAAAGACGCAGTAAAAAATGCTTTTAAAGAACCTCGCAAGATTGATATGGACTTGGTCGATGCCCAACAAGCTCGTCGTGTCTTGGACCGCTTAGTAGGCTATTCGATTTCGCCAATTTTGTGGAAAAAGGTCAAGAAGGGCTTATCAGCAGGACGCGTGCAGTCAGTTGCCCTTAAGCTCATCATTGACCGTGAAAATGAAATCAATGCCTTCCAACCGGAAGAATACTGGACAATTGATGGTGTCTTTAAGAAGGGAACCAAGCAATTTCAGGCTTCTTTCTATGGTATGAATGGCAAAAAGATGAAATTGACCACCAATGAAGAGGTCAAAGAAGTCTTGTCCCATTTGACTAGTAAAGATTTCACAGTAGACCAGGTAGATAAGAAAGAACGCAAACGCAATGCGCCCCTACCTTATACGACTTCAACCATGCAGATGGATGCGGCTAACAAAATCAATTTCCGTACTCGAAAGACCATGATGGTGGCTCAACAGCTCTATGAAGGGATCAATATCGGATCGGGCGTGCAAGGTTTGATTACCTATATGCGTACAGACTCGACTCGTATCAGTCCTGTGGCTCAGAATGAAGCGGCAAGCTATATTAACGAGCGTTTTGGTAGCAAGTATTCCAAGCATGGTAGCAAGGTCAAGAATGCCTCAGGTGCTCAGGATGCTCACGAAGCCATTCGTCCATCTAGTGTCTTTAACACACCTGAAAGCATCGCTAAGTACTTGGACAAAGACCAGCTTAAGCTCTATACCCTTATCTGGAACCGTTTTGTGGCTAGCCAGATGACAGCTGCTATCTTTGATACCATGGCTGTTAAGCTCTCTCAAAATGGGGTTCAGTTTGCGGCGAATGGAAGCCAAGTTAAGTTTGATGGGTATCTTGCTATTTATAATGACTCTGACAAGAACAAAATGTTGCCAGATATGGCTGTTGGAGATGTGGTCAAACAGGTCAATAGCAAGCCAGAACAACATTTCACCCAACCGCCAGCTCGCTATTCGGAAGCAACTCTTATCAAGACCTTGGAAGAAAATGGGGTTGGACGTCCGTCAACCTATGCTCCGACCATTGAAACTATCCAAAAACGTTACTACGTTCGTCTGGCTGCTAAACGTTTTGAACCGACAGAACTGGGAGAAATTGTCAATAAACTCATTGTTGAATATTTCCCAGATATCGTAAATGTGACCTTCACAGCTGAGATGGAAGGAAAACTGGATGATGTCGAGGTTGGAAAAGAGCAGTGGCAACGGGTCATTGACGCCTTTTACAAACCATTCTCTAAAGAAGTAGCCAAGGCAGAAGCTGAAATGGAAAAAATCCAGATCAAGGATGAGCCAGCTGGATTTGACTGTGAGGTTTGTGGCAGTCCGATGGTGATTAAGCTAGGACGTTTTGGTAAATTCTATGCTTGCAGCAACTTCCCAGACTGCCGTCACACACAAGCAATTGTCAAAGAGATTGGAGTCGAGTGTCCAAGCTGTCATCAAGGACAAATCATCGAACGCAAAACCAAGCGCAATCGTATCTTCTATGGTTGCAATCGCTATCCAGAATGTGAGTTTACTTCCTGGGACAAACCAATTGGCCGTGACTGTCCAAAATGCGGACACTTCCTAGTGGAGAAAAAAGTCCGTGGTGGTGGTAAGCAGGTTGTATGTAGTAATGGCGACTACGAAGAAGAGAAAATTAAATAAAATGCAGAGTCCTGAAAATAAATTTCAGGCTCTTTTTACTTGAAGCTTGACAAATTTCCTCACTTTGTGGGAAACTAGTAGAAGATTATTTCAATTAGGAGAAGACATGCGTATTATTTACCTAAGTATTGGTTTTATTTCTTTAGCCTTGGCTCTTGTTGGGGTTGTCTTGCCCCTCTTGCCAACAACACCCTTCCTTTTGCTATCAATTGCTTGCTTTTCCAAGTCTTCAAAGAGATTTGAAGACTGGCTTTATCATACAAAGCTTTATCAGACTTATGTAGCGGACTTTCGGGAAACCAAGTCAATCGCGCGTGAACGAAAGAAAAAAATTATCGTATCTATCTATATCTTGATGGGGATTTCTATTTATTTTGCCCCTCTTTTACCAGTCAAAATCGGTCTGGGAGCCCTGACTATCTTTATTACCTACTATCTCTTTAAAGTCATTCCTGACAAAGAATAGATAAAAATAGTAGTTATTTGCCTTGATAAAAATGAAAGCATATTTAAAATAATATGATATAATAAATTTAAAGAAAACATCAAGGAGAATCAAATGATTTACGAATTTTGTGCTGAAAATGTGACCTTGCTTGAAAAAGCGATGCAGGCTGGAGCTCGTCGAATCGAACTTTGTGACAATCTAGCAGTGGGTGGAACAACACCTAGCTATGGAGTGACCAAGGCGGCGGTTGAACTGGCAGCTAACTACGACACCACCATCATGACCATGATTCGTCCCCGTGGTGGCGACTTTGTCTATACTGATCTTGAAATAGCGATCATGCTAGAAGACATTCGTTTGACTACTCAGGCTGGAAGTCAAGGGGTTGTATTTGGGGCATTAACTGCTGATAAGAAGTTGGATAAGCCTAATCTTGAGAAGCTGATTACCGCATCTAAAGGAATGGAAATTGTCTTTCACATGGCCTTTGATGAATTAAGTGATGAAGACCAGTTGGAAGCCATTGACTGGCTCAGCCAAGCCGGAGTCACTCGTATCTTAACTCGTGCTGGAGTTTCTGAGGACTCGCTAGACAAACGTTTTGCTCACTATCACAGAATTTTGGAACATGCAAAAGGTAAAATTGAAATCTTACCAGGTGGAGGAATTGACTTGGACAACCGTCAAACCTTTATCGACCAACTTGGTGTGACACAATTGCATGGAACCAAGGTTGTCTTTTAAAAAATAGAAAGGAACTGCTAGCTTTTGGTAGCAGTTTTCACTTATGTTTGAAATTTTTAACTCCTATCAGTTTAATAAAGAAAAAGCCCATGCCTATGGTTTTGTAGAAAATGAGGAATTCTGGACTTATAGTTGCCAGATTTTGCAGGGTGAATTTTTCATGACACTCTCCATCACTCCTGATAATGTGAGCTTTCAGGTTTTTGACCAGGAAACGGGAGATCTCTATCCTCAAGTTCATATGGAAAGCATGCGTGGGAGTTTTGTTGCAAGTGTCCGTGAGGCTTGTTTGGAGATTCTTTACCAGATTCGGAAGGCTTGTTTTGATGTGCAGGATTTTATCTATCCTCAGACTAAGCGTATCGTGGCTCAAGTTCTGGAAAAGTATGGCAATCAGTTGGAGTATCTGTGGGAAAAGTCTCCTGATACTGCTGTATTGCGCCATGAAGGCAATCAAAAGTGGTATGCTGTTGTGATGAGAATTCCATGGAATAAGCTGGAAAAGGGCAGAGAAGGACTAGTCGAAGCAGTCAACCTCAAACACGACCAAGTAGCTGACTTGCTTTCAAAAAAAGGCATTTATCCAGCATTCCATATGAACAAACGCTACTGGCTTAGTCTGGCGCTTGATGATAGTTTGCAAGATGAAGAAGTGTTAGAACTCATCGAAAGAAGTTGGAAATTGACTGTGAAAAAATAGGGAAATTCGCTTGAGTTTTCAAATACTTTCAATTAGCAAAATATTCTTTACTGAAGAAATTTTCAGAAAATAATGGATTTTTTCTTGACAAGTGTTTTTCGCTATGCTAAAATACTAAACAAGATATCAAACGAAGGAGAAAGTCAAACATGAAAACAGCTAAGTTTAATCAATTTGCTTTGTTGTTGAGGTACTCGGGCTAGTGCAAAAGCATTAGTCCTGTTTGGCTTACCAAGCGGGAGTAAATCAACATCTCGCTTGGGCTTCTAAGCGAGATGTTTTTTTAAAACCACATTTGGAAAAGGGGAAATCTTATGCGTAAAGTTGAATTTTTTGATACAAGCCTTCGTGATGGGGAACAAACACCTGGTGTTAACTTCTCAATAAAGGAAAAAGTTTCCATTGCAAGGCAGCTGGAGAAATGGGGAATTTCTGTAATTGAAGCTGGTTTTCCGGCTGCTAGTCCAGATTCATTTATAGCCGTTCAAGAAATTGCTAGAGCCATGAAAAAAACAGCAGTGACAGGATTAGCTCGTTCTGTAAAATCTGATATTGATGCTTGTTATGAGGCTCTTAAGGATGCCAAGTATCCTCAAATTCATGTCTTTATCGCTACCAGTCCGATTCACCGCAAGTATAAGCTCAATAAGAGCAAGGAAGAGATTTTAGAAGCTATCAAGGAACATGTTTCTTATGCACGTTCTAAGTTTGAAATCGTCGAATTCTCTCCTGAAGATGCGACTAGAACAGAGTTGGATTTCCTCTTACAAGTCGTTCAAACAGCGGTCGATGCAGGTGCATCTTATATCAATATCCCTGACACAGTTGGCTTTACGACTCCAGAAGAGTTTGCACGTATCTTTGATTACTTGACTGAAAATATTAAATCAGATCATAAAGTTGTCTTTGGTGTCCACTGTCACGATGATCTCGGTATGGCAACTGCAAATACTTTGACAGCAATTAAACACGGTGCTGGACGTGTCCAGGGAACCATTAATGGTATCGGTGAACGCGCAGGTAATGTTGCTCTTGAAGAAGTAGCTGTTGCTTTGAAGATTCGTGAGGATTTCTTCCAAGCCACTAGTGATATTGTTTTGGATGAAACAATGAATACGTCTGAAATGGTTTCTCGCTTTTCTGGTATTCCAGTTCCTAAAAACAAGGCTGTGGTTGGTGGCAATGCCTTCTCTCATGAATCGGGCATTCACCAAGATGGAGTCCTTAAAAATCCTCTCACTTATGAGATCATCACACCTGAATTGGTCGGCGTTAAGAGTAATAGTCTTCCGCTTGGAAAATTGTCAGGTCGCCACGCTTTTGTAGAAAAACTAAGAGAATTGGCCCTAGATTTTACAGAAGAGGATATCAAACCACTCTTCGTTAAGTTCAAGGCACTAGCGGACAAGAAACAAGAAATCACAGATGCAGATATTCGAGCTCTGGTGGCTGGAACCATGGTTGAAAACCCAGAAGGCTTCCACTTTGATGATTTGCAACTTCAAACCCATGCAGATAATGACATTGAAGCGCTTGTTAGTCTGGCTAATATGGATGGTGAAAAAGTCGAATTTAATGCGACAGGACAAGGTTCCGTTGAAGCGATCTTTAACGCTATCGATAAGTTCTTTAACCAATCTGTCCGCTTGGTGTCCTATACCATCGATGCGGTAACAGATGGAATCGATGCCCAAGCTCGTGTCTTGGTAACTGTTGAAAACAGAGATACAGAAACCATCTTTAACGCAGCAGGTCTCGATTTCGATGTATTGAAGGCTTCGGCTATTGCTTATATCAATGCCAATACCTTTGTTCAAAAAGAGAATGCAGGTGAGATGGGGCGTAGCGTTTCCTACCGAGACATGCCTAGTGTGTAAAGGAGAAGGCTATGACAAAGAAAATAGTAGCACTAGCAGGGGATGGAATCGGTCCAGAAATTATGGAAGCTGGTTTAACGGTTCTGGAAGCTCTAGCTTCAAAAACAGGCTTTGACTATGAGATAGACAGACGCCCCTTTGGAGGTGCGGGTATTGATGCTGCGGGGCATCCCTTACCTGATGAAACCCTCAAGGCATGTAGAGAAGCAGATGCTATTCTCCTTGCGGCTATCGGTAGTCCTCAGTATGATGGAGCATCGGTTCGGCCTGAACAAGGCTTGCTGGCTCTTCGTAAGGAACTCAATCTCTATGCCAATATTCGCCCTGTTAAGATTTTTGACAGTCTCAAGCATTTATCACCTCTCAAACCGGAACGAATTGCTGGTGTAGACTTTGTCGTGGTGCGTGAGTTGACAGGTGGGATTTACTTTGGGGATCATATCCTTGAAGAGCGCAAAGCGCGTGATATCAACGACTACAGCTATGAGGAAGTAGAGCGGATCATTCGCAAGACATTTGAAATCGCAAGAAGTCGCAGAAAAATCGTTACTAGTATCGATAAGCAAAATGTGTTAGCAACGTCGAAACTCTGGCGCAGAGTAGCTGAGGAAGTCGCGCAAGATTTCCCAGATGTGGCCTTGGAACACCAGTTGGTGGACTCGGCTGCCATGCTCATGATTACCAATCCTGCTAAGTTCGATGTCATCGTGACAGAGAATCTTTTCGGAGATATCTTATCTGATGAATCAAGCGTTCTATCAGGTACGCTTGGAGTTATGCCATCAGCCAGTCATTCTGAAAAGGGGCCAAGTCTTTATGAACCTATTCATGGTTCGGCACCTGATATTGCAGGTCAAGGAATTGCCAATCCTATTTCCATGATTTTGTCAGTTGCCATGATGTTGAGAGACAGTTTTGGACGTTATGAGGATGCAGAGCGTATCGAGCGTGCTATTGAAGCTAGTTTAGCGGCTGGTGTTTTAACTAGAGATATTGGAGGACAGGCTTCGACCAAGGAGATGACAGAAGCCATCATTGAAAGATTATGAAGATAAATGAAGGAATCACACTTGCCCTTTTGATTTGGAATCTGCTGATTTTCTTGATTTATGGCATTGACAAAGCAAAGGCAAGGAGAGGGGCTTGGCGCATCCCTGAGAAAATCTTACTTATTTTAGCCTTTACTTGTGGTGGTTTTGGTGCCTGGTTGGCAGGAATCACCTTTCATCACAAGACTAGAAAATGGTATTTTAAAACGGTTTGGTTTCTCGGGATGGTGACCACACTAGTAGCCTTATATTTTATTTGGAGGTAATGGATGGCAGGAAAATCAATTTTTGATAAATTATGGGACCGTCATGTCATCACAGGAGAAGAAGGGCAGCCCCAACTCATGTATGTGGACCAGCACTATATTCATGAAGTGACCAGTCCCCAAGCTTTTCAAGGATTACGAGATGCAGGCCGCAGATTGAGACGACCAGACTTGACATTTGGGACCTTTGACCACAATGTACCGACGGTCAATATCTACGATATTCGAGATGTCATTTCCAAGGCTCAAATTGATAAGCTTGCTGAAAATGTTGAGGAGTTTGGGATTGAACATGCGGCCCACGGTTCTGAAAAGCAGGGAATTGTTCACATGGTTGGTCCAGAAACAGGACGGACGCAACCAGGAAAATTCATCGTCTGTGGAGACAGCCACACAGCTACTCACGGAGCTTTCGGAGCTATCGCTTTTGGGATTGGGACCAGTGAGGTCGAGCATGTCTTTGCTACCCAGACCCTCTGGCAGGTCAAACCCAAGAAAATGCTGGTAGAATTCACTGGTGTTCCTCAAAAAGGAGTTTATTCTAAGGATTACATTCTCGCCTTAATTGCCAAGTACGGCGTTGCCTGTGGTGTTGGCTATGTGGTTGAATATCGTGGACAAGCCATTGATGCACTGACCATGGAAGAGAGAATGACCATCTGCAATATGTCCATCGAGTTTGGCTCCAAGATGGGAATTATGAATCCAGATCAGACCACCTATGACTATCTCAAGGGACGGGAATGTGTTCCAGAGGACTTTGAGGAGGCGGTTGCCGACTGGAAAAACCTAGTTAGCGATGACGATGCTGTCTATGATAAGGTTATCCGGATGGATGTCTCAGACTTGGCTCCTATGGTGACCTGGGGAACAAATCCTGCTATGGGGGTTGATTTTGACAGTAGATTCCCAGAAATTAAGGATATGAATGATGAGCGCGCTTATCATTACATGGACTTGGAGCCTGGTCAAAAGCCAGCGGATATTGAACTAGGCTATATCTTTATTGGCTCTTGTACCAATGCTCGGCTCAGTGACTTACAGCTGGCTGCGCGATTTGTCAAAGGGAAGAAGATTGCTCCCAATCTAACAGCAATCGTAGTACCAGGTTCTCGTCCTGTCAAACGAGCTGCTGAGAAGTTGGGCTTGGATAAGGTCTTCTTAGATGCTGGCTTTGAGTGGCGAGACCCAGGTTGCTCTATGTGCCTAGGGATGAATCCTGACAAGGTCCCTGATGGTGTCCACTGTGCCTCAACCAGTAACCGCAACTTTGAAGACAGACAAGGATTTGGTGCTAAAACCCATCTCTGCAGTCCAGCCATGGCAGCGGCGGCAGCTATAGCAGGGCGCTTCGTAGATGTTCGGCAAATGCCAGAGGCCCAGTAAGGAGAGGATATGGAGAAATTTACAGTTTATACGGGAACGACCGTTCCTCTCATGAATGATAACATTGACACCGACCAAATACTTCCTAAGCAGTTTCTCAAGTTAATTGATAAAAAAGGCTTTGGTAAGTACCTCATGTATGCTTGGCGTTATCTGGACGATAACTACACTGAGGATCCAGACTTTGTCTTTAACCGACCTGAATACCGAAAAGCCAGTATCCTCATCTCAGGGGATAACTTTGGGGCAGGTTCTTCGAGGGAACACGCAGCTTGGGCTCTAGCCGACTATGGTTTTAAGGTCGTGATTGCAGGCTCTTTCGGGGACATTCATTACAATAATGAACTCAATAATGGCATGTTGCCCATTGTTCAGCCTAGGGAGGTTAGAGAAAAACTAGCCCAACTTAAACCGACCGATCAGGTAACTGTGGACTTGGAACAACAAAAAATCATCTCACCAGTCGGAGAATTCACTTTCGAAATTGATAGAGAATGGAAACACAAGCTTTTAAATGGTTTGGATGATATCGGAATTACCTTGCAGTATGAGGACTTGATTGCTGCCTATGAAAAACGACGACCAGCCTACTGGCAGGATTAGTAAAAATAGAAAAGGAAATAGAACTATGACAAAACACATTCAATGGAACGGAACACTTTCACAAGAAGGCTATAACATTTTAAAAGGTGAGGGCGGATGTATCGTTTGTCCTACTAAAGTTGGTTACATTATCATGACTAGCGATAAGGCAGGTCTTGAACGCAAATTTGAAGCCAAAGAGCGTAACCGTAACAAACCAGGTGTTGTTCTCTGCGGTAGCATGGACGAGCTTCGCGCTTTAGCACAACTCAACCCAGAAATTGAAGCCTTCTACCAAAAACATTGGGACGAAGATATTCTCCTAGGTTGTATCCTTCCTTGGAAACCAGAAGCCTTTGAGAAACTCAAAGCATACGGTGATGGCCGTGAAGAACTTATGACTGACGTGCGTGGTACTAGCTGTTTTGTCATCAAGTTTGGTAAAGCTGGTGAACAACTGGCTGCCAAACTTTGGGAAGAAGGTAAAATGGTCTACGCCTCATCAGCTAACCCATCTGGAAAAGGAAACCGTGGTAAGGTGGAAGGTATCGGGGAACGGATCGAAGGAGCAGTGGATCTTGTCATTGAAGCAGACGACTATGTGGCATCTATCCAACCTGACAAAACGATTGAAACTCGCTACGAGCAAGGTGTGATGGTATCTATGGTTGATAAAGATGGTAAGCTCATCCCAGAACAAGGAGGAGACCGTTCAATCTCACCAGCACCAGTCGTTATCCGCAAAGGGCTTGACATTGATAAAATCATGATGCATTTGTCAGATACCTTTAACTCATGGGACTACCGCCAGGGTGAGTATTATTAAGATTGGAGAAGAGGAGAGAATCTAATCTCTCTTTTTTCTCTTTCTATTTCCGAAACAAAAACCGAACTATATAATTTGATTATTAAAAATATTTGACAAAAACTGTACTTTGGCTTATAATAAGTTAAGGAAACGTCGGAAAAGGCGTAGGGATGCGCAAGCATAGGTAGGTCATTACAAAAGAAACGAGACATCGATATGTTAAATGAATTTCCAATTTTTGATTACGAAGATATTCAGTTGATCCCAAATAAATGTGTCATTAAAAGCCGTGCAGAAGCAGACACGAGTGTCACACTTGGAAATCACACTTTCAAACTACCCGTTGTACCTGCAAATATGCAGACGATTTTGGATGAGAACGTAGCAGAGCAGCTTGCTAAAGGTGGTTACTTCTACATTATGCATCGTTTTGACGAGGCTGGGCGCATTCCTTTTATCAAGCGCATGCACAACCAAGGGCTCATTGCTTCCATTTCTGTCGGTGTCAAGGACTACGAGTATGACTTTGTTAGCCAACTCAAGGCTGATGCTCCGGAATATATCACGATTGATATTGCTCATGGTCATGCAGATAGTGTGATTTCAATGATTCAACACATCAAGAAAGAATTACCAGATACTTTTGTCATTGCTGGTAACGTTGGGACACCAGAAGCTGTTCGTGAATTGGAAAATGCCGGTGCGGATGCTACTAAGGTTGGAATCGGTCCTGGTAAGGTTTGTATCACCAAGGTCAAGACTGGTTTTGGTACAGGTGGCTGGCAGTTGGCTGCCCTTCGCTGGTGTGCTAAGGCTGCGCGTAAACCGATCATCGCTGATGGTGGCATTCGTACTCATGGTGATATTGCCAAGTCTATTCGTTTCGGTGCCAGCATGGTCATGATTGGTTCCCTTTTTGCAGGACATATCGAAAGCCCAGGAAAGACGATTGAAGTCGATGGCGAACAATTCAAAGAATACTATGGTTCAGCTTCTCAATACCAAAAGGGTGCTTATAAAAATGTGGAAGGAAAACGTATCTTACTGCCTGCTAAAGGGCATTTGCAAGACACCCTTACTGAGATGGAGCAGGACTTGCAAAGTGCTATCTCTTATGCAGGTGGACGAAAGGTTGCTGACCTCAAACACGTTGATTATGTTATCGTGAAAAACTCTATCTGGAACGGGGATGCTTCCCACTAATGGACGCTTAGTCTACCCATAAAAAACTTGTTATTAGAGCAAATTTCTGTTATAATAAGACAAGTTTCCACCCTTAGTGTAATGGATATCACGTAAGATTCCGGTTCTTGAGATGGGGGTTCGATTCCCTCAGGGTGGATGTAAAAAGCCTATGAAAGCCTTAAATAAGGCTTTTTTCTTTATCTCGCCCCAAGTTTATCCCTAAAATTGAAATTGTCTTCTAAAAAATGCTCAATTCCCCTCTAGTCCCGTTTTAAAGTGACTAAGGGGGCTTTTTTTGATATAATAAGAAGGACTGTTATCAGTTAGAAAGAGGTTGGTATGAAAGAATTACAAACTGTACTAAAGAAGCGTTTTGCAATCGAATTTGCAGACAAAAACTTACTGGAAACGGCCTTTACTCATACGAGTTATGCCAATGAGCACCGCCTCTTAAAAATTTCACACAATGAGCGCTTGGAATTTTTAGGAGACGCTGTTCTGCAATTATTGATTTCAGAATATCTGTATAAAAAATATCCTAAGAAACCAGAGGGAGATTTGTCTAAACTCCGTGCTATGATTGTCCGTGAGGAGAGTTTGGCTGGTTTTGCGCGTGATTGCCAGTTTGATCAGTTTATCAAGCTAGGAAAAGGAGAAGAAAAGTCTGGTGGGCGCAATCGTGACACCATTCTTGGAGATGCCTTTGAAGCTTTTTTGGGAGCATTGCTTTTGGACAAGGATGTTGCTAGAGTAAAAGAGTTCATCTATCAGGTCATGATTCCCAAGGTTGAAGCAGGTGACTTTGAAATGATTAAGGATTACAAGACACACCTGCAAGAGTTGCTCCAGGTCAATGGAGATGTGGATATTCGCTACCAGGTGACCTCTGAGACGGGGCCTGCCCATGACAAGGTTTTTGATGTAGAAGTTCTGGTTGAGGGCAAGAGTATCGGAAAAGGTCAAGGTCGTTCTAAAAAATTGGCTGAGCAAGAGGCCGCTAAAAATGCAGTTGAGAAAGGGCTGGATTCATGTATTTAAAGGAGATTGAGATTCAGGGATTCAAGTCCTTTGCTGACAAGACCAAGGTCGTATTTGACCAAGGCGTGACAGCTGTCGTTGGACCCAATGGTTCTGGGAAGTCAAATATCACAGAAAGTTTGCGATGGGCCTTGGGTGAGTCTAGTGTCAAGAGTCTTCGTGGTGGCAAGATGCCGGACGTTATCTTTGCTGGAACTGAAAGTCGCAAACCACTCAATTATGCCTCTGTTGTCGTGACCTTGGACAATGAAGATGGTTTTATTAAGGATGCAGGGCAAGTCATTAAGGTAGAACGCCATATCTACCGTAGTGGAGATAGCGAGTATCGAATTGATGGCAAGAAAGTTCGCTTGCGTGATATTCATGACCTCTTCTTGGATACCGGTTTGGGTCGGGATTCCTTCTCCATCATTTCCCAAGGGAAGGTTGAGGAAATTTTTAACTCCAAACCCGAAGAACGCCGTGCTATTTTTGAAGAAGCTGCTGGAGTTTTAAAATACAAGACTCGTCGAAAAGAAACAGAAAGCAAACTGCAACAAACTCAAGACAATCTCGACCGCTTAGAGGATATTATCTATGAATTGGACAATCAAATCAAGCCCCTTGCAAAACAAGCCGAGAATGCGCGCAAGTTTCTCGACTTGGATGGTCAACGCAAGGCGATTTACTTGGATGTACTGATTGCTCAAATCAAGGAAAACAAGTCTGAACTAGAGCTAACAGAAGACGAGCTAACGCAGGTTCAGGAACTCTTGACCAGTTATTACCAAAAACGTGAAGAGTTAGAAGAGGAAAATCAAACTCTTAAAAAGAAACGCCAAGATCTCCAAGCTCAAATGGCTAAAGACCAAGGGAGCTTAATGGATTTGACTAGTTTGATCAGTGACTTAGAGCGAAAACTAGCCTTGTCTAAACTGGAATCTGAGCAGGTAGCCCTCAATCAACAAGAAGCACAAACCCGTTTGGCGACTTTGGAAGATAAGAGAAAGGCTCTGAGTAAAGAAAAATCTGAAAAAGAAGCGAACTTGGAACAGTTAGAGGAAAGTCTAGCTGAAAACAACAAGGAACTCAATCGTTTAGAAGCGGAGTTGTTGGCATTTTCAGATGATCCTGACCAAATGATCGAGCTCCTGCGTGAACGTTTTGTTGCGCTTTTACAAGAAGAAGCGGATGTCTCAAACCAACTGACCCGCATCGAGAATGAGTTGGAAAACAGCCGTCAGCAGTCTCAAAAACAAGCTGATCAACTTGAGAAACTGAAAGAACAACTGGCTACAGCTAGAGAAAAGGCCAGTCAACAGCAGGCTGAGCTTGAAACTGCCAAGGAGCAGGTTCAGAAATTATTGGCTGACTACCAAGCTAGTGCCAAGGAACAAGAGGAGCAGAAAGTTTCTTACCAAGCCCAGCAGAGCCAACTCTTTGATCGTCTAGACAGTCTCAAAAACAAGCAGGCTAGAGCCCAGAGTTTGGAAAACATCCTAAAAAATCATAGTAATTTTTATGCGGGTGTTAAGAGTGTTCTTCAAGAAAAAGCCCGTCTTGGTGGGATCATTGGTGCAGTCAGTGAACATTTGACCTTTGATGTGCATTATCAAACTGCCCTAGAGATTGCGCTTGGAGCTAGCAGTCAGCATATCATCGTAGAAGATGAAAACGCGGCAACAAAGGCGATTGATTTCCTCAAGCGCAATAGAGCTGGTCGTGCGACCTTTCTTCCATTGACGACTATCAAAGCTCGTACGATTTCTAGTCAGAATCAAGATGCTATCGCAGCAAGTCCAGGATTTCTGGGAATGGCAGATGAGTTGGTGTCGTTTGATAAGAGACTAGAAGCCATTTTCAAAAACTTGCTAGCCACAACGGCTATCTTTGATACCGTAGAACATGCCCGTACGGCAGCTCGTCAAGTTCGTTACCAGGTTCGTATGGTGACGCTTGATGGTACCGAATTGCGTACAGGTGGTTCCTACGCGGGTGGTGCCAATCGTCAAAACAACAGTATTTTCATCAAGCCAGAGCTGGAACAATTACAAAAAGAAATTGCTGAAGAAGAAGCTGACTTGCGGTCAGAAGAAGCGAGTTTGAAGACCTTGCAAGATGAGATGGCGGTATTGGCAGAAAGATTAGAAGCCATCAAATCTCAGGGTGAGCAAGCTCGTATTCAGGAGCAAGGTTTGTACCTCGCTTATCAACAAACCAATCAGCAGGTCGAAGAACTGGAAACGCTTTGGAAACTTCAAGAAGAGGAATTAAATCGCCTATCTGAAGGAGATTGGCAAGCGGACAAGGAAAAATGCCAAGAGCGCCTTGCAACTATCGCCAGTGAAAAGCAAAATCTGGAAGCTGAGATTGAAGAGATTAAGTCTAACAAAAACGCTATTCAAGAACGTTATCAAAACTTGCAGGAACAAGTAGCGCAAGCACGCTTGCTTAAGTCAGAACTGCAAGGACAAAAGCGGTATGAAGTGACTGATATTGAACGACTAAGTAAGGAATTGGATAATCTGGATCTCGAACAAGAGGAAATTCAGCGCCTTCTCCAAGAAAAGGTTGATAATCTTGAGAAAGTGGATACGGATTTGCTAAGTCAGCAGGTGGAAGAGGCCAAAACTCAGAAAGCCAATCTTCAACAAGGTCTGATTCGCAAGCAGTTTGAATTGGATGATATCGAGGGTCAACTGGATGATATTGCCAGCCATTTGGATCAGGCTCGCCAGCAGAACGAAGAGTGGATTCGCAAACAAACACGTGCTGAAGCCAAGAAAGAAAAGGTCAGCGAACGCTTGCGCTATCTACAAGCTCAATTAACTGACCAGTACCAGATCAGCTACACTGAGGCTCTAGAAAAAGCGCATGAGTTGGAAGACCTCAATCTGGCAGAGCAAGAGGTTAAGGATCTTGAGAAGGCTATTCGCTCACTCGGTCCAGTCAATTTGGATGCTATTGAACAGTACGAAGAAGTCCACAATCGTTTGGATTTCCTAAATAGCCAACGAGATGATATTTTGTCTGCGAAAAACTTGCTTCTTGAGACCATCACAGAGATGAATGATGAGGTTAAGGAACGCTTTAAATCAACCTTTGAGGCTATTCGTGAGTCCTTTAAAGTGACCTTTAAACAGATGTTTGGCGGTGGTCAGGCAGACTTGATATTGACTGAGGGTGATCTTTTAACAGCTGGTGTGGAGATTTCTGTTCAACCACCAGGTAAGAAAATCCAATCTCTCAACCTTATGAGTGGTGGGGAAAAAGCCCTATCAGCTCTGGCTCTGCTCTTCTCAATCATCCGAGTTAAGACCATTCCTTTCGTCATCTTGGACGAGGTAGAAGCGGCGCTGGACGAAGCCAATGTTAAACGTTTTGGGGATTACCTCAACCGCTTTGATAAGGATAGTCAGTTTATCGTCGTGACCCACCGTAAGGGAACGATGGCGGCAGCGGATTCTATCTATGGAGTTACCATGCAAGAATCAGGTGTGTCTAAGATTGTTTCGGTTAAGTTAAAAGATTTAGAAGAAACAGTAGACTAGTTACTAAATGATAGCATCTCTTAGGAGGTGCTATTTTTAAAACTAAAGTGCTACATTTTCTCTTAAGGTCAGTTCAGGCGCAAAAAACGACATTTGGGATTTCCTCTTAGCGAAAAGACTTTCTCTATGATATAATAGTTTCATGATTACAACAGTACCTATTAAGAACGAAAAAGATATTGCAGTACCAGGTAATACAGTCCTTGTACTAGGTTATTTTGATGGCATCCACAAGGGGCATCAGAAACTCTTTGAAGTAGCCAGTAAGGCTTCGATGAAGGATTATCTGCCAGTTGTCGTGATGACCTTTACAGAATCGCCAAAACTTGCCTTACAACCTTACCAACCTGAACTCATGCTTCACATCGTCAATCATGAGGAACGAGAGCACAAGATGAAGTGGCACGGAGTAGAGGCTCTTTTCCTACTTGACTTTAGTAGCAAATTTGCTAGTCTAACGGGTCAAGAATTCTTTGATACCTATGTTCGAGCTTTAAAACCAGCGATTATTGTAGCAGGATTTGACTATACCTTTGGCTCAGATAAGAAAACTGCGGATGACCTGAAGGACTATTTTGATGGAGAGATCATCATTGTTCCTCCAGTTGAGGATGAAAAGGGCAAGATTAGTTCTACACGGATTCGTCAGGCAATTCTTGATGGAGATGTAAAGGAAGTCAAGCATCTGCTCGGCACTCCGCTCCCATCTCGTGGAATGGTCGTTCATGGAAATGCTCGTGGGCGGACTATTGGTTATCCAACAGCCAATCTGGTCCTAAGAGACCGAACTTACATGCCAGCGGACGGTGTTTACGTAGTCGATATCGAAGTGCAACGTCAGAGATATCGTGGCATGGCAAGTGTTGGGAAAAATGTTACTTTCGATGGAGAAGAACCACGTTTTGAAGTCAATATTTTCGACTTTTCAGACGATATTTACGGTGAGACAGTCATGGTCTACTGGCTGGACCGTGTTCGCGATATGGTCAAATTTGACTCCATAGAAGAACTCGTAGACCAACTCCAGAAAGACGAAGAGATTGCTCGGAACTGGAAGGATGGAGAGTAGAAGAGTTAAAAAAGTGAACCATATTATGGGTTTGCTTTTTTATTTTTGAAAGAAATTTTTATAGAGAGAAACATAATTGAAGCTTGATTGAAAATCTGTTAAAATAGTGATATTCATAACTTTAAAAATCAAAGAAAAGAGACTAATATGATTACAGGCGAATTCAATATTCCAAGTGGTGAAATTATCTTTACTCCTGAAGAATTGGATCATCAGGTCTCTTATGTATCTGATGATGCCTTTAACTTGAAATTGGATACAATTTTTGATGAATACGACGATGTTTTCAAAGCTTTGTTGGAAAGATGACAGTCTATTTAACAGAAAAGCAAATTGAAAAAAATGATAAGCTATTCTAAATGGGTTTCTGAACATTCTGTCAGAGAAAAGAACAAAAAGTAAGCTAGTTTGTTAGATTGAAATGAGTATAAGAAAAAAATGAAGAGACAATATTGGAATTCTGTAATACAGAAATTCTGATATTGTCTCTTTTTATTGAAATACGCGATAAACATAAGGATTTTCTGGTTTGTCTACTTTTGTGAAACTCTCAACTTCCAGTGTTGGGAGTTTTTGTTTGAGTTCTTTATGGTAGTGGAGGGTCAGGGTTCCTCTAGCGGTAATCCAGGTATTGTCAGGATACTGGCGTGAGTTTCCCTTGGTCAGGAGTCCATATACACCAGAGTCTGCGATACAGTGGATAATCCCAAAGCGAAAGAGGAATTGGCTATCTGGATGGCTAGGATCGTTATAAACAAAGCCTGTAAACTCGATTTTCTTTCCTTCAAACTCCTGAGGATAGTCATAGAGAACTTCCATGACCTCCATATAGTTTTCATCTGTAACCTGAATGGTTGACTGGGAGAGGTATTTATCAGCTGTAGACCTCATTTCCTTTTCATAAGCAGATTTGGAAAAATAGGTGCTGGTATCGGGTTTGAGGTATTGACTGGATGTTCCTTCGCTTGCCTGAATGGCTGTGTTGATTCCCTCAGCAAGTGGGAAATGATAACCTTTGGCAGATACAGTTCTCGAGTCCAAACTTACGGTCGGAAAGGCAACCCCAATCAAGAGAGGTAGAGACAGTAAAAGGACGCTGATTTGTCTAGCTCGACGACTTTCCAAATGGCTGTGAGAGTTGATTTTCTTGATCCAGATATAGAATTGGACCAGAGCCAACAGAAGAGAAAGGATCATGGAGATATAGACTAGATAGGAATAGTGGAGGTTGATGTAGTGACTGAGCTTGCCAGATAGCTGCAGATACAGAGTTAGAGCAAAATAACCCAGTAAAATGAAAAATCGGATCATAGCATCACTCCTATCATGTAAGAATAAAGCAAGACAAACACTGTCACGATGCCCATGAATTGCAAGATGAAGCGCGCTTTGAGATAGTGTTTCATCATGAGGAGATTTTTGATATCAAGCATGGGGCCAATGACCAGAAAGGCAAGGACTGGCGCTAGGCCGAAGCTCGAGAGGAGAGAAGCGCCGATAAAGGCGTCCGCCTCGCTACAAAGAGAGAGGAGAAAGGCTAGAAACATGAGCAAGAGAATCGCAAGGACTGGACTAGCACTGATAGAGGTCAAGATCCGAGTCGGGACATAGACCTGCACGATAGCCGCAAAGAGACAGCCAAAGACCAAGTAACGCCCCATATCGAAAAACTCATCAATAGCTTGTATAAAGATCTGAAACACTTTTCTAGCGGGACCCAAGTGTGAAAAGTCATGTTCATGGCAAGCGATAGGATTCTCTTTTTGAATGGGTTCCTTCCAGAAAAATCCTAGGAAAATCCCCAGAATCAAAGCAATCACAATAGCTCCCAGAGCTCGCAAGAAGGCAAGTTTTATTGAATTGCCAAAGGCAGAATATGTGGCGAAAAGAACGATAGGATTGATGATGGGAGCAGTCACCAGAAAAGGAACCGCTGTGTAGCTGGGCACTTTCTTTTCCAGAAAACGATTGATAATCGGAACGATACCACATTCGCAAGAAGGAAAGAGAAAGCCAATGAAGGTACCAAAAAAGATCCTCCCCCAACGATTGCGAGGGAGAAACTCATAAACTTTATCAGGTGTGATATAGACCTCAATCAATCCCGAAATGAGACTCCCAATCAAGACAAAAGGAAGGGCTTCAATCATGATGGAGAGAAAAATAGCTCCCGCTTGTAATACACTAGGAGGAAGAGATTGGAAAATCGTCATCTATTTTTTCTTCTCAACTTTTTCTTTTTTATCTTTGTCATCTGGAAAAGTGACCTGTGTTAAGTCAGGAAGTTTGGCGAATTCTTCAAACATCTTGTCCAAGTCATCCGTTTTTGTAAATTTAACAGCCATGGGCCTACCTCTTTTCTACATTCTACCTCTATTATACTATTATTTTGTGGAAAAGGGATTATTTTGATAATCAAAGATGCAAAAACAGGTAAGGCAAAACAAGAACTGTTCCTTATGGTATAATAGATTCATGGATAAAAAATATGAAAAAATCTCCCAAGATTTGGGTGTAACCTTAAAGCAAATCGATACTGTTCTAAGTTTGACGGCTGAGGGGGCGACAATTCCCTTCATCGCGCGTTATCGCAAGGACATGACTGGTAGTCTGGATGAGGTGGCGATTAAGGCTATTATCGACTTGGATAAAAGTCTGACAAATCTCAATGACCGTAAGGAAGCTGTCTTGGCTAAGATTCAAGAACAAGGCAAGCTGACCAAGGAATTGGAAGCAGCTATTTTGGCAGCTGAGAAATTAGCAGACGTAGAAGAACTCTATCTTCCTTATAAGGAAAAACGTCGGACCAAGGCAACCATTGCCCGTGAAGCTGGACTCTTTCCTCTTGCTCGCTTGATTTTGCAAAACGTAGATGGCTTAGAGAAAGAAGCTGAGAAGTTTGTCTGTGAAGGATTTGCGACTGGTCAAGAAGCCTTGGCTGGTGCGGTTGATATCTTGGTCGAAGCCTTATCGGAAGATGTGACTTTGCGTTCACTGACCTATCAAGAAGTGTTGAGACACTCTAAAATCACTTCGCAAGTCAAGGATGAAAGCCTTGATGAAAAACAAGTTTTTCAGATTTACTATGATTTTTCAGAGACAGTTGGCAACATGCAGGGTTATCGTACCTTGGCTCTCAATCGTGGGGAGAAACTAGGTGTCTTAAAAGTCGGCTTCGAACATGCGACAGACCGTATCTTATCATTCTTTGCTGCTCGTTTCAAGGTGAGAAACGCCTATATTGATGAAGTGGTTCAACAGTCAGTTAAGAAAAAGGTCTTGCCGGCTATCGAGCGGCGCATTCGGACAGAGTTAACCGAAAAGGCAGAAGAAGGGGCTATCCAACTCTTTTCTGACAACTTGCGAAATCTCCTCTTGGTTGCTCCACTGAAAGGGCGCGTGGTTCTAGGCTTTGACCCTGCTTTTCGTACAGGTGCCAAGCTTGCTGTCGTAGATGCAACAGGGAAAATGCTGACGACTCAAGTCATTTATCCTGTTAAACCAGCTTCAGCTCGTCAGATTGAAGAAGCCAAGAAAGATTTGGCAGATTTGATTGGACAGTATGGCGTGGAAATTATTGCTATCGGAAATGGAACGGCCAGCCGGGAAAGCGAAGCCTTTGTGGCGGAAGTTCTGAAAGATTTTCCAGAAGTGAGCTATGTTATCGTCAATGAAAGTGGTGCTTCTGTCTACTCTGCCAGTGAACTTGCTCGTCAGGAGTTTCCAGAATTAACTGTTGAAAAACGCTCTGCTATTTCTATCGCTCGTCGTTTGCAAGATCCGCTTGCCGAATTGGTCAAAATTGATCCCAAGTCAATCGGTGTCGGGCAATACCAGCACGATGTCAGTCAGAAGAAACTGTCTGAAAGTCTGGACTTTGTCGTTGATACGGTGGTTAACCAGGTCGGTGTCAATGTCAATACAGCCAGCCCAGCACTTCTCTCCCATGTAGCTGGACTCAATAAAACTATCTCTGAAAATATCGTTAAATACCGTGAAGAAGAAGGAAAAATCACTTCACGCTCTCAAATTAAGAAAGTTCCTCGTCTCGGTGCCAAAGCCTTTGAGCAAGCTGCTGGTTTCCTCCGTATTCCTGAAAGTAGCAATATCCTTGATAATACAGGAGTTCATCCAGAGAACTATGCTGCCGTCAAAGAGCTTTTCAAACGCTTGGATATCAAAGACTTGAATGAAGAGGCACAAAGTAAGCTTAAGTCCCTTTCAGTTAAGGAGATGGCACAGGAACTGAATCTCGGCCCAGAAACCCTTAAAGATATCATTGCCGACCTTCTTAAACCAGGTCGAGATTTCCGGGACTCCTTTGATGCACCTGTGCTTCGCCAAGATGTCTTGGATATCAAGGATTTAAAAGTCGGCCAGAAGCTGGAAGGTGTGGTGCGTAATGTCGTTGATTTCGGTGCCTTCGTTGATATTGGGATTCACGAGGATGGCTTGATTCATATTTCCCACATGAGTCGCAAATTTATCAAACATCCCAGCCAAGTGGTTTCAGTCGGAGATTTGGTAACGGTTTGGGTTAAGAAAATCGATACCGAACGTGAAAAAGTCAATCTGTCGCTCCTTGCTCCAGATGAATCTAACTGAGTACGTTCAGTCTGTTTCACTCGAAGACTTTGGTAGACCTTTCACGCACCAAGCTCAGTGGAATTCTCGTCTGCGAACGACAGGCGGGCGATTTTTCCCTAAAGATGGGCATTTGGATTTTAATCCCAAGGTCTATAATGAACTTGGTTTGAAGGTTTTTCGAAAAATCGTACGCCATGAACTCTGTCACTATCACCTTTATTTTCAGAAAAAAGGATATCGACATAAGGACCGAGATTTTAAAGAACTTTTGAAAGAAGTGGATGGACTGCGCTTTGTCCCCCCTCTGAAAGACCAAAGTACCTACCTAGTCTATCAGTGTCAATCCTGCAAGCAATCCTATCAACGAAAGAGGAAGATTGATACCAAACGCTATCGCTGTGGCGTCTGCCGTGGTAAACTCGTCATCTTAAATCGGCCTAAGGACTGATGTTTGTGAACCTGTTTCATGCTATACTACTTGTAAGAATACCGAAAGAGGAACATATCATGAATAACAAATTTTATAAAATGAAACGAAATAGTATGGTGTCGGGAGTTTTAGCTGGTCTATCAGACAAGTGGAATTTTGATGTAACTTTAGTCCGCTTTCTCTTTGCCATTTTTACCATATCAAATTTTGGGATTGGCGTGATTATTTACATCATCCTCGCCTCTATCCTGCCAACTAAGGAAGAAATCGAAGCAGAAATGTACGGAACAGGACCACGCAAACGAAAGGAAGCCGAGGCAATTGATGACAATGATGGACGGTTTTGGTGATAATAATAGAAGCAGGAACTTCGTCCGATTGGACGAAGTTTTTTTAAACTTGTCAAATCAAATCTTGAAATGGTATAATAAATCAATGAATACAATAATAATGTAGAGAGATTAATATGGCTAACGAGAATAAAACGTTTGAATTACAAAGTTCTGAAACTGACTTTGACTATGAACAATTACTTGAATTAGAAAGTTCTTTAGAAAATAACCTTAAGGATGTTGTTGAACATATAGATCAACTTGATATAGACAGAGAGAAATTACAAAATAATGAATATCTTCAAGAATCTATTGAAAATATAGTTTGGGAGCAAGTACAACTTCAACTTGCTGCCCAAATTGGTGAAGAGTTTATTAAAGAGAACAAAGGTCAAACCCTAGATTTACGAAAAGAAGCTCATATCCAAACTGCTGAAAATTTTGAAAAAGGGAAATTTGCAACTCATAATAGAGATGTTGATTATCAAGGAAGATACACTAAATGGCAAGACAACTTCACTATTAATAAAAAAGGTGAAAGAGTTCTAAAAAGTGATGCTCGTGAGTTTTTTGACAAAGGAAGAGACAAAGGTTCAGGAGCGGTTCATAAAGATCATACAGTTTCTATAAAGGAGCAATTGAATGATATTGAAATGTCTACATTTTTTTCTAAAGAGGAAGTAAAAGAGTTTGCTAATAGTTCTAAAAATTTACATGATTTAGACGCTTCTGCTAATATGTCTAAAGGCGACAAAACTATGAAAGAATTTTTGGACTCTGAAAGGAATGGATTGAAGCCAGAAGAACGTTTTAATATTAATAGAAAACAGTTAGAGAAAGATGATCAAGAGGCTAGAGAAGAACTTCATAAAAGAAAACAAGAAAATAAAGAAAAAGCTATTCAATCTGGTAAAAAATCACGACACGACGAAGCATTAAAAGTTTCCGGAAAAGCTTTAAAGGCTGCAATTTTTCAACTTTTATCAGAATTTTTAAAAGAAATTATCAAGAAATTTATAGTTTGGTTGAGTGAAAAGCATAAGAATTTCAATTCATTCCTTGAGAAATTAAAAGAAGCTGTTTCTTCTTTTGTTTCAAATTTATCAAAGCATATTTTAAATGTTGGTCAATCTATCTTAACAATGCTTGTAACATCTATTTTTGGAACAGTTGGTGAAATTTTTTTAAAAATTTGGACATTTATAAAACAAGGTTGGTCATCTCTAAAAGATGCTATTGATTATTTGAATAATCCTGAAAATAGTTCCAAAGATATTAATATTATTATTCTTGAACTTGGGAAAGTAATTACTGCAGGTATAGTTGTCACAGGAGGACTGGCTTTGGGAGAAATAATTGGTAAATCTCTCATTGCCATTGCGCCTCCACTTGCGGTAGAAATACCTATTCTAGGCTCATTGGCTAGTATTATCGGAACATTTATGGGGGCTACTGTCGCTGGTATAACAGGTGCTTTTGTATTAAAAATGATTGATCAGCAAATTGTCAATAAACAAATTTCCGAACTAAAATCTAAGAAAATTGATCAAAATAATGAAATGTTAGTAATTCAAGATCAATTATTAGATGTAAAGAGCATAAAGCTTCAAGTAGAAAAAGATTCTGTTATCAATACTATTAAGGAAAGACATGATATGGCTGCTTCAATAATGAAAGAAAAGCTATCAGATATTTTTGCAGAATCTACAAGAGACGATAAAAGTGACTTTGATGAGATTGATAATTTATTACAAGAATTATTAGATTAGGGAGATAAATATGGAACAAGAAGTATTTGAGCAAGAACAAGAAACAATTGAAATAAACATTAGCAAACATGATTTCGATGAAGCGAAAGAGCATTTGAAAGAGTTTGCTGAACAGAGTCGAGATGATTTGTATTTTGATACAGTTAGGACTCATGAAGAATTCTTTGGTTTTGGTCTTGATTTTGTTGAGCATGGAGTTACTGGTAAAGAGTTTAATACTTTAGTTGAACAAACTCAAAATTACATTTCAAAATTTTATGATAATCAACAAAAACTTATTGAAGAATTTGGTCAAGTTTATAAAGCTTTAGAAGCTCTTGATAAAGGTCATATTCAAGCAATTATTTGTAATGTAGCTGCAATAGAGCTTAACAATAAGAAAATTTTAAAAGAGCAAGCACGTATTGATAAAACGATTGAGAAACAGACTTCTACACTCTTAGCACTTAAGCAATTTAAAGAAAAATTAAATGAAAATAATCATAAAGAATCCATTGAGGAACATAAAAGAATTCTATCTTCGTTAGATGAAAGAATTGATAAATTAGAACAATTCTCATCAAAAATCCCTTTAGAACCTGTTTCACATACTGCTGAACTCGAGGAGCTTAGAAGAGAATTAGAAGAAAGTAAACAACAAATTCAACTTATTTCCAATCGACTACTTACAGTTTTTATCATATCCGGAGTATCCATTGGAATGTTAATTATTGCTTTACTTTTTATGTTTTTGAGGTAGATTATGACAATATCCCGTGATAAACTAATTGAGAGTGCCAAAAAATTGGATCGACAACTGGGTAACGAATTGGTTTTTCTCACTAAAGTGAATGAGATTATAATTGATCATTCTGACACAAATAAAGTAGCCGATTTATATAAATCTATATATTTATTTCAAAAAGAGAACAAAAAAAGTAAGATAAGTCCAACGCTGAAAGAGTTATCTGATAATTTAGCTTGTTATTTAGGTTACTCTTCCCTTTATGAAATACTAGGGCAGGAGTTAGGAAAACGTAGCAACTCTTCTCTGGATGAATTGATGAAGGAATTAAATCAATTAGTTGGTTTACAAAAAGTTAAAGAGGAAGTTTCGAGGTTAGTTATATATCAAAAGGTTCAGTCCAAAAGAAAAGAGTCTGGGCTAAAAGTACCAAAGAGAACTTTACATATGGCGTTTATGGGGAATCCTGGTACTGGAAAGACGACAGTGGCCAGAATTGTAGGTCGGATGTATTTTCAGTTAGGCCTTCTTTCAAAGGGGCATTTTACTGAAGTCTCTAGAACGGATTTAATTGCTGGTTACCAAGGTCAAACCGCTTTGAAAGTAAAAAATGTTATCGAAAAAGCAAAAGGTGGCGTTTTATTCATAGATGAAGCTTATAGTATTACAGAAAATGACAATACGGATTCATATGGACGAGAATGTTTAACGGAATTAACAAAGGCTCTAGAGGATTCAAGAGATGATCTAATTGTTATTGTTGCAGGATATACTGATCCAATGAATCATTTTTTTGAATCAAATCCTGGTTTGAAATCTCGCTTTAATTATTTTATTAATTTTGAAAATTATTCTTCTACGGAATTGTTAGATATTCTTGAAACTTTAGCAAGAAAAGACGACTACCAGATTGAGGACAAGTTGAAAGAAATATTATTAAATTATTTTAATGAAAAGTTAGAAAGTAATCTCACAAATTTTTCTAACGGACGTTTCGTTCGAAATCTTTATGAAGATTTAATAATGAATCAAGCTGTTCGAATAGATAAAAGTGAGAGTGTATCTTCAAAAGATTTAACTTTGTTGATAAAAGACGATTTTTCTTTAGAAGAAAACTGTTCTGCTTATATAGAAATATAATTAATTGAGAGAATACATCATCAAATCGTAGCTAAATTTCTTACTGATTGATGCAGACTGAATATCGAACCTTAACCCTTGTATCCGCAAGGGTTTTCTTCTTGACTTTCTTTTGTGGTAAAATATTGATAGCGAAATTGCTTGATTTTTTCAATCTTACAAAAATGTAAGATTAAAGTCTCTTTTGTAAGGTTAGGTTATGGCAAGACCTCTTTTTTTGCGATAAACTAGACTCATAAAGAACAAAGGAGTAAAACCATGAAAAGAATTTTACAAAAGAAAACAAGAAAACCAAGTCAAAAAGATATCGAGCGTGTTCAACTAGGATGCGCTATGATGCAAGCACAGTTTCAATTGATGGGATATTAAGAAGGAGAAAATCATGACACTTTTAGATGTAAAACACGTTCAAAAAATCTACAAAACACGTTTCCAAGGCAACCAAGTTGAGGCTCTCAAGGACATTCACTTTACCGTAGAAAAGGGTGACTACGTTGCTATCATGGGTGAGTCTGGTTCAGGAAAGTCAACCTTGCTCAACATTCTAGCTATGCTGGACAAACCAACTCGCGGGCAGGTTTACCTCAACGGAACCGACACAGCCACTATTAAAAATTCACAGGCTTCGAGTTTCCGTCGTGAGAAGTTGGGATTTGTCTTCCAAGACTTTAACTTGCTAGATACCTTGTCTGTTAAGGATAATATCTTGCTTCCGTTAGTTCTATCACGAAAACCTATTACGGAGATGATGAAAAAATTGGTGGTGACTGCTGAGAATCTAGGTATCAACCAATTGCAAGAGAAGTACCCTTACGAGATCTCAGGCGGTCAAAAGCAGCGGGTAGCAGTAGCACGCGCCATCATCACAGAACCTGAAATTCTCCTTGCTGATGAGCCAACAGGAGCCCTTGACTCCAAGTCATCTGCAGCACTTCTGGATGTATTTGATGAAATCAATGAACGTGGCCAAACCATTCTCATGGTAACTCACTCAACGGCAGCAGCCAGCAGGGCCAAGCGCGTTCTCTTTATCAAAGACGGCATTCTTTACAACCAAATCTACCGTGGAGACAAGACAGAGCGTCAGATGTTCCAAGAAATCTCTGATACTTTGACTGTTATGGCAAGCGAGGTGAATTAGTATGTTCCGATTAACCAATAAGTTAGCGGTATCCAACTTGATCAAAAACCGCAAACTCTACTATCCCTTTGCTTTAGCTGTTCTCTTAGCAGTGACCATCACCTATCTCTTTTACTCACTGTCGCTTAATCCTAACATTGGCAAGATCCGAGGGGGAGAAACTATCTCTATGACGCTTGCCCTCGGTATGGTGGTTGTTACCATCGCTTCTGGAATTATTGTACTTTATGCCAATAGTTTTGTCATGAAGAACCGCTCCAAGGAGCTGGGTGTATATGGTATGCTGGGTCTCGAAAAGCGCCATTTGATCAGTATGGTTTTTAAGGAGCTTCTTATTTTTGGTTCCTTAACCTTGACAGCTGGTCTCGGTCTAGGAGCTCTCTTTGATAAGCTAATCTTCGCCCTTCTTCTGAAGCTGATGAAGATGAAAGTGGAGCTCGTTTCGACTTTCCAACCAATTGTCTTTATCCTAGTTCTCATCGTCTTTGGAGCTATCTTCCTAGGTCTGATTTTTATCAATGCCTTTCGTATTGCACGCATGAATGCCCTTCAGCTCTCTCGTGAGAAGGCCAGTGGTGAGAAAAAAGGACGTTTCTTAGGTGTCCAAACCATTCTAGGTCTGATTAGTTTGGGAGCGGGTTACTATCTAGCAGTAACAGTCGAAAACCCACTTTCTGCTGTTCTGATTTTCTTCGTAGCAGTTTTGTTAGTAATTTTGGGAACTTATCTTCTCTTCAATGCAGGGATTACAGTTTTCTTACAAATCTTAAAGAAAAACAAGCGTTATTATTACCAACCCAACAACATGATTTCCGTATCCAATCTCATTTTCCGTATGAAGAAAAATGCGGTTGGTCTGGCGACGATTGCTATTCTCTCAACCATGGTCTTAGTGACTATGTCTGCTGCAACAAGTATCTTTAAGGCATCAGAAAACTTCAAGAAGGTCATGAATCCACATGATTTTGGGATTACAGGACAGAATGTTGAAAAAGAAGATATCGAAAAACTCTTGAGCCAGTATGCTAGTGAAAAAGGATTGACTGTCACAAAGAAAGAAGTCCTTACATACAGTAACTTTGGTGTGGCAAATCAAGAAGGTACGAAATTGACAATTTTTGAGAAAGGTCAAAATCGTGTTCAACCGAAAACTATTTTTATGGTCTTTGACCAAAAAGACTATGAGAATATGACAGGACAGAAACTTGCACTTTCAGGTAAGGAAGTTGGATTGTTTGCTCAAAACAAGCAACTTCAAGGTCAAAAAGAACTGACTCTGAATGACCAGACCTACACGATCAAAGAAGAAATCAAAAAAGATTTTATTCTTGAACATGTCCCAAATCAGTACAATATTCTAACTTCGGATTATAACTATTTGGTTGTTCCTGACTTGAAAGCCTTTCTTGACCAGCATCCTAATTCTTCCATCTTTAATCAATACTATGGTGGTATGAATGTAACGGCTAGTGAGGAAGAGCAGCTTAAAATTGCAGATGACTATTCAAAATTCGTTAACAACTTTAATAGAGAACTAAACAAAGAAGGAAGCTATGTTTACGGAAGCAATCTGGCTGATAGTAGTGCGCAGATGAGTGCTCTCTTTGGTGGAGTTTTCTTCATCGGTATCTTCCTCTCTATCATCTTTATGGTGGGAACGGTTCTTGTCATCTACTACAAACAAATCTCTGAAGGCTATGAAGATCGTGAACGCTTTATCATTTTGCAAAAAGTCGGTCTCGATCAAAAGCAAATCAAGCAAACCATTAACAAACAGGTGCTAACTGTATTCTTCCTTCCTTTGCTATTTGCCTTCCTACACCTTGCCTTTGCCTATCATATGCTTAGCCTCATCCTAAAAGTCATTGGTGTGCTAGATGCGACCATGATGTTGACAGTCACTCTGTCCATCTGTGCCATCTTCCTCATCGTCTATGTTTTGATCTTTATGATTACCTCAAGAAGTTATCGCAAGATTGTGCAAATGTAAAAAAGATACCTCGATGCTGGTCGAGGTATTTCTTTTAGCTTAGATACTAAAGAGTTGTCCCAAGAGGAAGGTTACGCCCATGGTGAGAAGTCCGATACAGAGGTTACGGATCATAGCAGTTTTCGTAGGTGCCTTGCCTAGTTTAGCACTGGTATAGCCAGTGACGAGAAGGGAAAGGGCAACGATAAAAACAGTAGCAGGAATGCGATAATCACTTGGAAAGACAGTGATGGAAAGCATAGGAGGAAGACTTCCCAGTACAAAGGCGATAAAGCTAGAGATTGCAGCATGCCAAGGATTGGTAAATTCCTCGTACTCGATACCGTATTTTTCCTCAACCAAGGCTTTGAGGGGATTTTTTAAAAAGGCCTTGTTGGTCAAAAGTTGTGCGGACGTTTCACACTCACCATTTTGAAGGTAAGCAGCATAGAGGGATTGTTTAGCAGATTCGATGTCCTTATCCAAGAGCAACTGTTCTCTGGCAACAGCGGCTTCTTCCGTGTCTTTCTGAGTGGATACAGAGACATATTCTCCACCTGCCATAGAAAAAGCACCAGCGAGGATAGCGGCTAGTCCAGATAAAAAGATAATCCAGATATTGCTCGTCGCACTGGCAACCCCGATAACGACTCCAGCGATGGAAATAATCCCATCATTGGCACCCAGAACACCCGCACGTAGGATATTGAGTCGTCCTGCAAAGTTAGCATCAATTTCATGTTTCATTTCTGTCATAGTCATCTCCTTTCTCTCCATTATAGAGAAAAGGGTAGGGGAATACAAACTTTTTAAACTATCTGAAAAAAGTTCTACGATTCTAATTTTTAGGCCCTTTGAAGTTTTACCGAAAAAGCACGGCAATACAGTTGCCAATCCTACTGTACAAGTCCTTTTTTAGCTTATCTATGGTATAATAGAAGGTAGATTTATCAATTGGAGAATGAAGGATTTTATGATTAAACTTGTAGCAACCGATATGGATGGAACCTTTCTAGATGGAGAGGGTCGGTTTGATATGAAACGCCTCAAAAACGTACTTGTTTCCTACAAGGAAAAGGGGATTTATTTTGCAGTGGCTTCAGGTCGTGGTATCCTGTCCCTGAAAAAGTTGTTTGCAGATGTGCGTGATGAAGTGATTTTTATAGCTGAAAATGGGAGCTATGTTGAGTTTCATGGTGAGGATATGTATGAGGCTACTATGTCTCGGGATTTTTACTTGAGCACTTTTGAAGCTTTAAAGAAATCACCCTATTTTGATGAAAGAAAAATGCTCTTGACTGGGAAAAAAGCTTGTTATGTATTGGATACAGTGGATGAGATCTATCTGATGTTTAGTCGTCACTACAATGAAAACATTCAAAAAGTAGCGAGTTTAGAAGATATCACGGATGAGATTTTTAAATTCACCACCAACTTCACAGAAGAAACGATAGAAGTTGGTGAGGCCTGGGTCAACGAAAATGTTCCTGGTGTGAAAGCCATGACAACTGGTTTTGAATCCATTGATATTGTCTTGGACTATGTTGATAAGGGTGTAGCTATTGTTGAGCTGGCAAAAAAACTTGGTCTGACCATGGATCAGGTCATGGCTTTTGGCGATAATCTCAATGACCTTCACATGATGCAGGTAGTGGGGCACCCCATCGCTCCTGAAAATGCGCGACCAGAGATTTTAGAATTAGCAGAGACAGTGATTGGCCACCATAAGGACCAATCAGTGATGACTTATATGGAGGGCTTATAATGGCAGATATTAAATTGATTGCACTGGATTTGGACGGTACTTTGCTGACAACGGATAAAAAGCTGACAGATCGTACCAAGGAGGTCCTCAAAGCTGCGCGTGACCGTGGCATCAAGGTCGTTCTGACAACGGGACGTCCTCTGAAAGCTATGGATTTCTTTCTCCATGAGCTAGGGACTGACGGTCAGGAGGATGAGTACACCATCACCTTTAATGGTGGTCTGGTACAGAAAAATACTGGAGAGATTCTCGATAAAACCGTCTTTTCAATCGATGATGTGGCACGTTTGTACGAGGAAACTGAAAAACTCGGACTTCCGTTAGATGCTATTTCAGAAGGAACCGTCTATCAAATCCAGTCGGACCAAGAAAGTCTCTATGCTAAGTTCAACCCAGCCTTGACTTTCGTACCTGTCGCTTTTGAGGATCTATCTAGTCAGATGACGTATAACAAATGTGTGACTGCCTTTGCCCAAGAACCTTTGGATACAGCGATTCAACAGATTTCTTCTGAATTGTTTGACCAATATGAGATCTTCAAATCGCGTGAACTCTTATTGGAATGGTCACCGAAAAATGTCCACAAGGCAACAGGTTTAGCGAAATTAATTAAACACTTAGGAATCGACCAAAGTCAAGTCATTGCTTGTGGGGACGAGGCCAATGACCTTTCCATGATTGAGTGGGCAGGTCTGGGAGTTGCCATGCAAAATGCAGTTCCAGCAGTTAAGGCAGTTGCCAATGTCATTACCCCAATGACCAACGACGAGGAAGCCGTTGCCTGGGCTATCGAAGAATACGTGCTAAAGGAGAACTAGAATATGGGATTATTTGACCGTCTATTCGGAAAAAAAGAAGAGCCGAAAATCGAAGATATCGTAAAAGAAGCTCTGGAAAATCTTGATTTGTCAGAAGAGGTTGAAGAAAACCAAACTTCAGTCGAAGAAACTTCTCAGGAAGAGACAGCAAGAGACAAAGTGGAAGAAACACCTGCTCAAGAAGAAACCCCTCAGATCTTGACAGAAGAAGTTATTGAACCAGAAGCAGTTGAGGAAACGGTTCAAGAAGAGGTTGATGAGACAGAGCAAGGCCAAGAACCTGAAGAATTTTTCGAAGAAGAGAGCCAAGAATCTCTAGAAACTGGAGAAGAGCTAGGGGCTGAAGACGTAGGAGAAGAAAGTCACCAGTCTGAAGAAACGGTTCAGGAAAAATATGACCGCAGTCTCAAAAAGACGCGTACCGGATTCGGTGCTCGTTTGAATGCCTTCTTTGCCAACTTCCGTTCTGTCGATGAAGAATTCTTCGAAGAATTGGAAGAACTGCTCATCATGAGCGACGTCGGTGTGCAAGTCGCTTCAAACTTAACAGAAGAACTACGCTATGAAGCCAAACTCGAAAATGCTAAGAAGCCTGATGCGCTCCGTCGTGTCATTATCGAGAAATTGGTTGAACTCTATGAGAAGGATGGCAACTACGATGAACAAATCCATTTCCAAGATGGTTTGACAGTCATGCTCTTTGTTGGTGTTAATGGTGTTGGGAAGACAACTTCTATTGGGAAATTGGCTCATCGATATAAACAAGCTGGCAAGAAAGTCATGTTGGTTGCGGCAGATACCTTCCGTGCGGGTGCTGTAGCTCAGCTAGCTGAATGGGGTCGACGTGTGGATGTTCCTGTTGTGACGGGGCCTGAAAAGGCTGATCCAGCAAGTGTGGTCTTTGATGGTATGGAACGCGCCGTAGCCGAAGGGATTGATATTCTCATGATTGATACAGCAGGGCGTCTGCAAAACAAGGACAACCTTATGGCCGAGTTGGAAAAGATTGGTCGTATTATTAAACGTGTCGTTCCAGAGGCACCTCATGAAACCTTCCTGGCACTCGATGCTTCAACTGGACAGAACGCCTTGGTACAAGCTAAGGAATTTTCTAAGATAACACCATTGACTGGAATTGTTTTGACAAAAATTGACGGAACTGCTCGCGGTGGTGTCGTTCTGGCTATCCGAGAAGAACTTAATATCCCTGTAAAATTGATTGGTTTTGGTGAAAAAATCGATGATATCGGGGAATTTAACTCAGAAAACTTTATGAAAGGTCTCTTAGAGGGCTTGATTTAATACAAAATAAATATCCTACAAGTCATCTTGCAGGATATTTTTGCTATTCTAAACGGCCATCTTCACGATAGGCGATATCTGGTTGCCAAGTCCATTTTGCTCCATACTTCTCAAGTAAGTCAAAGCTTGCTTGTGGTCCCATGCTTCCAGACTTGTAGTCGTGGAGCGGAACTCCATTTTGAGCCCAGAGCTCTTCGATACGGTCAATCAATTTCCAAGAAGCGCTCACCTCATCCCAGTGGCTAAAGTTGGTAGAATTGTTGTTCAAGACATCGTAGATTAGCTTTTCGTATGGATCTGGTGAAGCCCCAGTAGCGGTAGCATCTGTACGATAATCTAAAGAGCTTGGCGCCAGGTTAAATTCTTCACCGACTTGCTTCCCATTTAGGCTGAGAGAGAATCCTTCAGTTGGTTGGATATAGATGGTCAAAATGTTTGGAGCAAGTGGTTCTCCGAAGATAGAGTCCATTTGCTTAAAGACGATATTGACATGAGTCCCTTTTTCAGTCAGGCGTTTCCCTGTACGGAAGAAGAAGGGAACACCACGGAAACGATCGCTGTCTACAAAGAAGGCACCAGATGCAAAGGTTTCTGTTGTAGATTCTGGGTCGACATTTGGTTCGCTTCGATAGGAAATGTATTTCATGCCATCGATTTTACCAGAGCGATATTGACCACGGATAAACTGTTCTTTCAGTTCTTCCTCAGTTGGATGATAGAGGTTTTTAAAGACCTTTATCTTTTCAGCACGAATCTCATCTTTTGTAAAACTAGCTGGTTTGTCCATGGCTAGAAGAGAGAGGAGTTGGAGAGTATGGTTTTGCACCATATCACGAAGGGCACCAGATTGATCATAGTAGCCACCGCGTTCTTCAACACCCAAGCGTTCCGCAAAGGTAATCTGTACATTATCAATGTGCTCACGGTTCCAAACATTCTCAAAGATCATGTTGGCAAAACGAACAGCAAAGATACTCTGAATCATCTCTTTACCTAAGTAATGGTCGATACGGTAGATTTGCTCCTCATCAAAGGCAGCAAGGAGATCTTCATTGAGTTTGCTCGCTGTTTCGTAGTCTGTGCCAAATGGTTTCTCAACGATCAAGCGCTCAAAACCTTTGCCATCAACAATGTTTTCAGATTTGAGGTGCTTGGCGATAGTTCCAAAGAACTGGGGTGCCATGGACAAGAAGAAGAGTTTATTGTGTTCAGCTTGGTATTTTTCGTTGAGCTCAGCTTGTAATTGACGCAAGGCAATGTAATGTTCCGTATCATTCACATCATGGCTTTGATAGTAGAAGTGGCTAGCGAATTCTTGGGCTTGCTCGGTACTATCTGCCAAATCAAGGATGGATTCGACAACTACAGATTCAAAATATTCCTTACTCCAAGGTCTACGAGCTGTTCCAATAACAGCAAAATGCTCAGAGAGATTGCCTGATTTATAGAGTCTGAAAAGGGAAGGGTAGAGTTTGCGTTTAGCTAAATCTCCACTCGCACCGAAAATTGTAACAATAACCTTTGATGACATCTAGCTACCTAATTTCTATATTTTTTCCTAGTTGGACTAGGGATGAGATTTCCTCATTATCATAGTTTTTATTTTATCATAATTTTCAAAAAAAACAAAAAATCCAATACGCAATTAAAAACTGTAAGGAGAGCCTTACAGTTTTGTTTTATACATTTAAGACCTTGTCCAAGAACTCTTTTAGACGACGGTGTTGTGGGTTATCGAAGATTTGATCTGGAGTTCCATCTTCCAGGAATTCACCATCAGCCGTAAAGATAACACGGTTAGCCACCTGACGAGCAAATCCCATCTCATGGGTTACGATAATCATGGTCATACCTTGCTCTGCCAATTCCTTCATAACATTCAGTACATCTCCAACCATCTCAGGGTCCAGAGCGGAAGTTGGCTCATCAAAGAGCATGATATCAGGATTCATGGCAAGTCCACGAGCGATAGCTACACGCTGTTTTTGACCACCTGATAGGCTATCTGGGTTAGCATTAGCTTTGTCTGCAAGACCGACTTTCTCCAGCAACTCCATCCCCAATTTCTCAGCTTCTTCTTTGGTCATTCGTTTGTGTTCAATAGGTGCAAAAGTGATATTTTCTAGGACTGACATGTGAGGGAAGAGGTTGAAATGTTGGAAGACCATTCCCACGTTTTCACGAACATGGTCGACATTGGTTGATTTTTCAGTCAGATCATAACCATTTACTGTGATGTGGCCACTCGTTACCTCCTCGAGGAGGTTAAGGCTACGGAGGAAGGTCGATTTACCAGAACCAGAAGGACCGATGATACAAACAACATCTCCTTCATAAAACTTAGTAGTAATACCTTTTAAAACTTCGTCTTTTCCATAATACTTATGCAAATCATTTACATCAATTTTTAGTTTTGCCATTAACGAATCCTCTTTTCTAAGCGTTTCGCTAGTCTAGTCAAAAGCGTGATAATTACAAGATAGAAGATAGCAAGGATTGCATACATCTTGAAACTTTGGTAGTTACGGGCAATGATGATCTTACCAGTTTGGAAGAGTTCAACCAAACCGATAGCAGAGACGATGGTTGTATCTTTAAGAGCGATAACGAATTGGTTGACAAAGTTTGGCAACATCAATTTAGTTGCTTGTGGCAAGATAATCTTACGCATGGTTTTTCCATAAGAGATACCAAGACTGCGGCTGGCCTCCATTTGCCCAACTGGAACAGCTTGAATCCCACCACGAACAATTTCAGCGATATAAGCAGCTGCATTGAGTGAGAGGGCGATAGTACCAGCTACAAAGTCATTGATTGGACTTTGTTGGCCTGTAATGGACTCGATGAAGTTTGGAATACCCCAGAAGATGAAGGCTGCAAGAATCATCAAGGGAATACCACGGATAACGTCAACGAAAATCTCAGAGATTAGACGAAGAGATTTATATGGGCTAACACTAAACATACCAAAGATAATACCGATGACAATGGCAATTGCAAATGAGATAAGAGCTAGAGCAAGAGTGATTCCAAGTCCACTAAGAAGTTGTTTGTAGTTGTTTTGAAGCAAGCCCCAGATAGTTGTTTCGTCAACCGTACTTGTAGAGTCAGTTGAAGTTTCGCTAGCTAGATACTTGTCAAGAATCTTTTGGAATTGTCCGTTAGCTTTAAGATTTGCAAGTCCGTTATTGAACATCTGGATCAATTCTGGGTTTGTTCCTTTTTTAACCGCAAAGGCAGTTTCACCGATTGGAGTTCCAGCGATTGGTGTTTTCAATTTTTGACCTTGGCTGATAGAATATTTGAGAACAGGCTCATCATCCATCACAGCATCAATAGCTCCAGTATTCAGACTGTCATACATTGATGCGCCATCTGCAAAGGTTTTAATCTTATAGCCGTATTTGCTTTGATTTTCAGTAAGGAAGGTTTGAGAGGCAGTTCCGTTTTTAACACCAACAGTTTTATCCTTGAGGTCTTCATAAGAAGCAATTGTGCTTGATTCTTTTACACCAAGAATCGTATTTGCTGTGTAGTATGATTCTGAGAAGTCGAAGGTTTCCTTACGAGCATCTGTTACAGACATACCAGCAATGATACCATCTGCTTGCCCTGCTTGAACAGCACTGATGGCTGCGTCAAATCCTGGGTTGGTAATTTCAATTTCAAAACCTTGATCTTTGGCAATCGCCTTGATGAGGTCCATATCAATACCAGTGTATTGATTGCTTGAATTTTGAAAGACGAATGGGGCGAAAGATGAGTCGCTAGCAATAATGTACTTGCTTTTCACTGGAGTAGCTTTTTGCCCAGCAGCAGTAGTTGTCGTTGGGGTTGCCGTAGTTGTAGAAGCTGTCCATTTTTGGATGATTTGCTCCAAGCTACCATCTTTCTTCATTTGTGCTAGGGCTTCATTAAACTCGGTAACCAAGTGTTCATACTTGCTCCCTTTCTTGACACCAAAAGCAAAGCTTCCAACAGCCTCACCATCCATATTGATGCTGAGATCTTGCCCTTGGTTAATCGCATACTCAATAACAGGTTTATCATCCATGATAGCATTTACAGCACCAGCACTTAGACTATTATTCATCAAATCACCAGTATCAAAGGTTTTAATAGAGAAACCGTATTTATCTTTGATACTTTCGAGGAAACGTTGAGCGGCAGTTCCGTTCTTAACTCCAACTGTTTTTCCGCTAAGTTCCTCATATTTGGTGATTTTATTTGCCTTTGTGGTAGCAATGACAACTTTTGTATCATAATAAGTATCAGACATGGTAAAGACATTTTCACGTTCTTTTGTTTTTGTCATACCTGCCATAATGGCATCTGCTTGACCTGACTGCACTGCATTTACAGCTGCATCAAAGCCAGGATAAGACATTTGGATGTTCCATCCTTTGATTTCTGCGACTTTATTGATAATATCAACATCAATCCCTTTATAGGTTTGATCTGAATCTTTAAACTCAAAAGGTGCGTAAGCTGTATCAGACACAATCTTAACAGTATCAGCTTTTGCCATACCTAGTGAGAAAATGGGAAATAAAATGAGCAAACATGCTAGTATTTTTTTCTTCATTTTTAGTCTCCTTTTCCGAATATTTTCCCATTATATCAGAAAATGAATGAAAAGGCAAATTTAATGGATTTTATGTAAGAAAATGTAACATAGAATCCTTGCTCTCATCAACCTAGAGAAGAGTCTGAAAAGTAAATTTATGGTAAAATAGAAAGATAAAAAAATGCAGATGAGGCAATCATGATAAATAGAATAACAGATAATAAATTTAAACTAGTATCAAAATATGAACCTTCAGGAGATCAACCCCAAGCGATTGAGCAGTTGGTTGACAATATAGAGGGTGGAGAAAAGGCCCAAATTTTGATGGGGGCGACGGGTACAGGGAAGACCTATACCATGAGTCAGGTCATTTCCAAAGTCAATAAACCTACTTTGGTCATTGCCCATAACAAAACCCTAGCTGGTCAGCTCTATGGGGAGTTTAAGGAATTTTTCCCTGAAAATGCTGTTGAGTACTTCGTATCCTACTATGATTATTATCAACCTGAGGCCTATGTCCCTTCGAGTGATACTTATATTGAAAAGGATAGCTCGGTCAATGATGAGATTGACAAGCTCCGTCACTCAGCGACTTCGGCTCTTTTAGAGCGTAATGATGTCATTGTCGTGGCTTCAGTCTCTTGTATCTATGGTTTGGGTTCGCCCAAAGAATACGCTGACAGTGTTGTAAGTCTACGTCCAGGGCTTGAAATTTCTCGTGATAAACTCTTGAATGACTTGGTTGATATCCAATTTGAACGTAATGATATTGATTTCCAACGGGGAAGATTTCGTGTGCGTGGGGATGTGGTGGAGATTTTCCCAGCTTCTCGTGATGAACACGCTTTTCGAGTAGAGTTTTTCGGGGATGAGATTGACCGTATCCGTGAAGTTGAGGCTTTGACAGGTCAGGTATTGGGAGAAGTCGATCATTTGGCGATTTTCCCTGCCACTCACTTTGTGACCAATGATGACCACATGGAAGTTGCGATTGCGAAAATTCAAGCAGAATTAGAAGAGCAGTTAGCTGTCTTTGAGAAGGAAGGCAAACTGCTAGAAGCCCAGCGTTTGAAACAGCGAACAGAGTATGATATTGAGATGTTACGTGAGATGGGCTATACCAACGGTGTTGAAAACTACTCACGCCACATGGATGGTCGTAGTGAAGGAGAGCCTCCTTATACGCTTCTCGACTTTTTCCCAAATGATTTCTTGATCATGATTGATGAAAGTCACATGACCATGGGGCAAATCAAGGGCATGTATAATGGAGACCGTTCTCGTAAGGAAATGTTGGTCAATTATGGTTTCCGTTTGCCGTCTGCCTTGGACAATCGCCCTCTCCGTCGGGAGGAGTTTGAAAGTCATGTGCACCAGATTGTTTACGTTTCAGCGACACCAGGTGACTATGAAAATGAACAGACCGAGACAATAATTGAGCAAATCATTCGTCCGACAGGACTTCTAGATCCTGAAGTGGAAGTTCGTCCAACTATGGGACAGATTGATGACCTCCTAGGTGAAATCAATGCCCATGTTGAAAAGAATGAACGGACCTTTATTACCACCTTGACTAAGAAAATGGCAGAAGACTTGACCGACTACTTCAAAGAAATGGGCATCAAGGTCAAGTATATGCACTCGGACATCAAGACCTTGGAGCGGACGGAGATTATCCGTGACCTACGCTTGGGTGTTTTTGATGTCTTGGTCGGAATCAACCTGCTCCGCGAAGGGATTGACGTACCTGAAGTAAGTTTGGTTGCTATTCTAGATGCTGACAAGGAAGGCTTCCTTCGTAACGAACGTGGCCTCATCCAGACCATTGGCCGTGCTGCCCGTAATAGCGAAGGGCATGTAATCATGTATGCGGACACGATGACTCAGTCTATGCAACGTGCCATCGATGAAACGGCTCGCCGTCGGAAAATCCAGATGGCTTATAATGAAGAGCATGGTATCGTACCTCAAACCATTAAGAAAGAAATCCGTGACCTGATTGCTGTGACCAAGGCAGTTTCTAAGGAAGAGGACAAGGAAGTCGATATCAATAGCCTCAACAAACAAGAACGCAAAGAACTCGTCAAGAAACTGGAAAAACAAATGCAAGAAGCCGTCGAAGTGCTTGACTTTGAACTGGCAGCTCAGATACGCGATATGATGTTGGAAGTCAAGGCGTTGGGGTAGTGAAGGAGAAAACGAATGAAAATTTTAGTCATCAATGGACATCATGACAAGGGAAGTTTCTGTCAAGAAATTTTTCAAACGATTGTAGAAAATATTGACTCAAATCATCATGAGCTTGAATCTATTAACCTAAATGAGATAGATTTTGATCCTGTATTACGTTATGGTTATCGAAAACGGATGGAAGAGGACCCCTTCATACTTCGCTCTCAGGAATTAATTCAGTGGGCAGATCATTTCATTTTTGTTTATCCAATTTGGTGGAGTAGTATGCCTAGTTTATTGAAGGGTTGGATTGATCGTGTTTTCACGCCAGGAATTGCGTACTCTGCCAATAATCAAGGAAGTTTTATTTTAAACTACTTAAGGGGTCAGCAGTTTAAAAAGTTACTAAAAGGAAAAACAGCTAGTATTTACGCAACATCCATGGCACCAACATGGTGGTACAAAGTATTTTCAGGTCCTATCAATATCCCAGACAGTTATGGAATATCAGTATTAAAGAATGCTGTCCTAAATCACTGCGGTATTAAAACAAAGAAAGTTTCAATTTTGGGTGAGTTAGGGCGTGAGGTGAATACAAATTCTACAAGACAAAAATATCTACAAAAAGTAGCTGATGAAGTCAAGGCGTTGGATTAGGAAAAAGTATGGTTTATTTAAGAAAACTAAATGAAGAAGATTTGGTGTCTTTGTGGGAAATTGCTTATTCACAATCTAATCCAATTTGGAAGCAGTATGATGCTCCCTATTATGACGATTATCAGCATTTTCCTAATTTTCAAGAATTTAAACTACAAAAATCAGAATCTACTCTAAACAACTCAAATCGCCTTGGTATTTTTGTTGATGATAAATTAGTTGGGACTGTTTCGCGCTACTGGGTATGTAAACAAACAAGATGGATGGAATTGGGGATTTGTATTTATGATAACAAATTTTGGAACTCTGGCATTGGAAAAGCTGCTATGCTACAATGGATAGATCGGACATTTAAGGATTACTTGGTGTTGGAGCATCTTGGTTTGACAACTTGGTCAGGAAATCTTGGTATGGTAAAACTTGCTGAAAAATTAAGAATGAAAAAAGAAGCTCATATTCCAAAAGTTCGTTATTACCAAGGCAAATATTTTGATAGTATTAAATATGGTATTCTGAGAGAAGAATGGAGTAAAATAAATGAACCTAACTATCAAACAAATGGAAACTCCTGAAGAGATAGAAGGTAAATCCTTCGTTCATTGGCAAACGTGGAGAGAGGCTTATGATGATCTTTTACCTGCAGAATTTCAGGAGACGATGACATTAGAAAGATGTCGATTCTTTAGTCAAAAATATCCTAAAAATACATTGATTGCGATAGATGGCATGAAGGTAGTTGGTTTTATCAGTTATGGAAACTTTCGTGATGAGACTATTCAAGCTGGTGAAATTATTACCTTATATGTTTTAAAAGACTATTATGGAAAAGGTATTTCTCAGAAGTTAATGAAGGAAGCTCTGACGACTCTTGAACAGTTCTCTGAAATATTTTTATGGGTATTAAAAGGGAATAAGCGAGCCATTGCATTCTATCAAAAAATGGGTTTTACTTTTGATGGGCAAGAAAAAATACTTGACCTTGGAAAACCTATCACTGAAATTAGAATGGTACGTAAGAAATCCTCAAAATCTGAGACTTAAATACTGGTAGAATTGCGATTTTGTTTTCAGATTACTCAATGAACAAAAAATCACGTTTTAGCAGATATTTTAAATAGAAAGAAGTTATTATGAATTTGAAAGAGAAGAATTATAAGAAGTCATCGAGCTTAGATTCTGTTCGTTTTTGGTTACAAGGTCATCGATTTATCAAATTTATGCTTGATATTATCTTTTATATCATCTTGTTCCTAGTTATAGAATTTACAACATCACAGAACAAAAGCATTCCAGCTGATTTTCGGTACAGAGAGCTTTTATTTCCCTTGCAATTGAATCTTTTTATCTTGGGTAATAGGTTTTATGCTCTCTTTTTGTCAGTGAAAACTGAAAAAGAAAGGACTCTTAAAAGATTTTGTGAACCCTTTATTTATATCAATATCCTTAGCTTCATTTTTCAACTGATTGGTGTGAGAAAAAGAGGAAGAGTCGTTCTGTCACCTTTGTTTTCACTGGAGTCATCCTATATCTGGTTTCCTATTGTCATCTACCTTCTAGTCTTGATGTTAACTTTGGCAATCTTCTTTCTCTCTAAAGGCTCAAAAAAAGGAGTAGATGAAAATGAAGATGAGTAGGCAAATGAAGTACAAGACAAAAGAAAAGCCTTCTTGGACTAAGAGGATTTTTCTTTGGATGGAAAGGCACAGAAGGATTGGTCAACTTTTGGATACGAGTGTATTATTTGGATCTATGTTTGTATCATTTCTTGCCGCCTCTTACATTAGTTACCTATTACCGAACATAAACTATCTTTCCCCCTTAAGCTTCAATCTTATCCTTCTGATCTTATCAACCTATTTCCTTGTCTTTCGTTTTAGTAGTGATAAACTTCAGAAATGGCGTTACTTTTCATGGGGATTTATTGGGTTCAATGGTCTTCTTTTTCCCTTTCATCTCTTGGTAGGTCTGAATTGGCTAGGACGTCGTAAGTCAACGAATTTCCCTCCCATAATTTCTATGGATCCAGCCTATGTCTGGGTTCCTATTGTAAGTTATCTATTTTTCTTTTTCTTGGGGCTGGGCATTCTGCTTTTGATTATACGGATAGAAAAGAGAAGAAGGAGGCGCAAATGGAACGAAAGATTAAGAAACCAAAGAAGATCAAACAACAGAACAGACAAATGAGAAAAATCCAGAAAAAGTATTCTTTGATAGCTCACGTCCACTTGTGGATAGAAAGACATTCAAAGATTTCTTCTTTTATGGATGGTGGTATAATATTATTATCTATTTTTGGTATCATGTATGTATTGTTCGGGACGTCACTTATCCCGAAACCATATCAAGAAATGTCCTATCTCTTGCCAATTATTATGAATTTTGTCTTTTTGGTGCACACACTCTATCAAGGTATTTTTAGAGATGGTTTTATCAATAAGGCTTCAGTACAAGGATTTTTAAAAGCTTTTCTATACATAAATGGACCTATTTTTCTCCTCCACTTACTTGTTGGGGTGAAAGGGAGAAATGTTAAAAAAAATCCTTCCTTATTATCTGTTGATTATCGCTACATCTGGCTTCCAATTGCTACCTATCTAATCTTTTTCATCATTCCAGCGATATTGATGGTGATTTTGAAATATAATGACAAAAAGAGGAAAAATCATGACAAAAGAAAATCTAACTAAGTTAATTTCGTTTAAGACACTTTATTTAGCTTTGCTGACCTTTGTGGTTCTTCATTTGGTGTTGCTGGTTTTTGGACTATCTTTTACGCCGATTTTGTGGAATAGTTGGTTTTTCATTCTTTGTTTGACCTTCCTAATCCATCCTTGGAGAATCTTTTATAGAACAAGAGATGCTAAATGGTATCACCTTATTTTTCAAGTATTTAGTGGATTGGTGACATTTTACCTTTGGTTTGCAGCATTTTTTGTTTTATCAGTTATCTCGGATCCAGCCGTCCCTATCAATATAGACTATCGCATAGAAGATAAGGAAATCATCATTGCTAGAGGTTTTTTGGCCCGTACTACTTATGACCATCATGAATTGATTAATCCCTTTATCATGAAGTCCGAAGTAAAATATCGAGATGAATAATAACAAATAGAAAGTGAGTGAATCCATGTCACGTTCCCAAAAAACAATCCTAACAAACATCTGCCTTGTCGAAGATAAGGCGCGAGGTAAAGTCCTAATGCAATATCGCTCTCCTGAAAACAATCGCTGGTCTGGCTATGCCTTTCCAGGAGGACATGTTGAGAATGGCGAGGCCTTTGCCGAGTCTGTCATTCGTGAGATTTATGAAGAAACTGGTTTGACCATTCAGAATCCCCAACTGGTCGGCATTAAAAACTGGCCCTTAGATACAGGTGGGCGCTACATCGTTGTTTGTTATAAGGCGACAGAGTTTACTGGAAGTCTCCAATCCTCAGAAGAAGGAGAAGTATCTTGGGTACAAAAAGACCAGATTCCAAATTTGGATCTGGCCTATGATATGTTGCCTCTGATGGAAATGATGGAAGCACCTGACAAGTCTGAGTTCTTCTATCGCCACCGTACAGAGGACGGCTGGGAGAAAGAAATTTTCTAGTCTTTTACCAAATAACCCAACTGATCCAAGGCCTCCTCGATATAGTGGAGGTCTTGTTGTGTCTCGGCTTCAACAAGGTGGTAATGGATGCCGTCTGTCAATTCAGAAAGGGGTCTAAAGTCTGAATTCTCGACTTGTTCCAGAAAGTGCTGGACATCTCGGCGACAAGTGAGTTTGAGTAGGGTTTCAATTTCGCCATAAACGGGATGATCGATTAAGATATTTTGAACGCGTCCGCCATTATCTACAATAGCTAGTAGTTCCTGACCGATTTCTTCCAGTTCATGTTTCACTTTAAAGAGTTTGTGGACGTAGGGGCTGGCATCATTTTCTTTGTAGATATAGCCACGATTGGTGGATAGGATAGGAGCTCCATCTGCTCGGAGAATAGCGATGTCCTGTACAATGACCTGACGCGTAACATGAAAGTGTTCAGCCAAGGTTTGACCATTGAGAGCTTTTGGCGCTTCTTTTAATAGTTTGAGAAGAGCTTGTTTGCGATCCTTTGTCATAGTTTTTCCTTTTAGCGACGTTTTCGAAGCACTTTATAGACAGCTAGTGCTAATGTATAGTCTACCATACTATGAACGATTGTGCCAAAACCAACTAGGACAAAGAGAACATAAAACATATTTTCAACATTTGTCCCTGAAGTAGCATAGAAGATGATACAAGCTATTACTTCAGCGATAGCATGAACAACACCCAAAACAAAGTTAAAAATCCAAGATGTCTTTGGTTTATCCAAGGTTTCAGGGAATTTCTTTAAGTACAAAGCCCCCAAAGTACCAAAAACGATGTGAGAGAAGGCACGAAGTACAATAACAGGCGGATAACCTGCCATCAGGAAACCAAGACTAGAAGCAATAATCACAAAAGCAGCCATCAAAGGTGAAAGAAACATGGCAATAAAGATGGGGATATGACTTCCCAAAGTGTAAGAAGCCGGTGGGATAACGATTTTAAAAGGCATAATGATTGGAATCAAAATCGCTATTGCAGTGAGTAGGGCAGTCATAGTCATAAACTGCGTTTTTTTCCGTATATCCATAAGAACCTCCATTTATCTGTATATACACAAGTATAGTACAATAAATAGTTAGCCAAGTCAAGGTTCAATATTGATTTTTAAGACATATTTGGTTAAAATGTGGTAAAGAATTTTTGATTTAGGAGAGGATGTCATGATACTTGTTGTTTATCTAGTTGTGGTAATCGTGATGATGTCAAAGCAGAGAAAAGAAGGGAAAGTAGTCTCAGGTTGGACTCGTTTCATAGTTTATAGTTTATTGGTCCTGTCGCTACTCTCTCTATTAGCAAGCAGTCTGGCTGTTTCACTCTTTAGCCTTCCTTTATTAGGTTTTCTTTTGATGGCAGCAATACTAGAAATTGCTTATTTCGTTAGATTGGTAATTGCATTTGGTTTGGTTTTACTATCTCTAACCCTATACTTGGATAGCCAAAAAAGTCAGCAACCTATATCGTTTTCGTATCAACTCCTGCTCTTTGGATTTCACATCTTTTTGATTATTCTCATGCTTTAACAATGAAAACTCCACCTTCAGGATGAAAGTGGAGTTGATTTTTTATTTCTTCAAGGTTTGTAAACGTGGGACAATTGCTACTGTGAGAACTGCAGAGATGACAAGCTCAGCAATTGAGTTGGTTGAAATAACAGTTGCAAGGAGTTTCTGGATATTTCCATCGAAGACACTTCCAAAAAGGAAGAAGATTCCCCCAAGTACAAATACTGTATTTGTAAGTGAACCGAGAGCTCCGGCAATGATGAGACCCGTTCTATTTTTCAATAATTTATAAACTAGATAAGGTGTCAGACCAATCAAAATACGAGGTAGGATGGCAATCATTGCTGAATAGATGTTTCCGTTTGGTACAAAAGGTGAGAATAGGTAGCTGGTTGGAAGGATTGTAATCGTGTTAACCGTCAAGCTAAGTAGTCCCATCAAGAAACCGAGTGTAACACCAACTCGTGGGCCGTAAATAATACTTGCAATAATAACAGGAATATGCACGATAGTTGGTTTAATTGGGAATGGGAATAGATTAAATAAGAGTGAGCTCAGAAAGTGAATGACCAACATGGTCGCAAAAAAGATAGCAATCGGAGCAATATTAGAGCGTTTTTTCATTGAGTGTTTCCTTTATTCTTTCTAAAATAATATCCAGGTCTGCTAAAGCTCCCCTTCCGTAGTCTCCACAAGCAAGTAAGGATTCTTTCGGAGAGATAAGCTTGTAACCATATGTTTCTAAAGTTTTAAGGTTTGTTTGAGTTGCCGGATGATCATACATCTTTGTATTCATGGCTGGCGCCAAGAGTTTAGGGATGTTTTGGGGTAAAGCTAATGCTGTACTAGTCACCATGTTATCCGCAAAACCGTGCGCAAGTTTAGCAATGGTATTAGCAGTAGCAGGGACAACAATAAAAAGGTCAGCTTTTTTTCCTAGTTCGATATGATTGACTTGCTCAGGAGCGGGTTCCTGCATGACATCAAGGTGGACAGGATTTTGAGAGAGGACCTGTAGTGTCAACGGTTGGATAAACTCTCTAGCTGCCTCAGTCATTAAGACAGTGACCTGATGGCCTTGTTTTTTCAAGGAACTGACTAGATCAGCTGCTTTATAGGAGGCAATGGAACCTGTCACTGCGATGAGAATATTTGCCATGGCTTTCCTTTCTATGAATCGTATGCTTGAATTTTTTCAAGTAGAAGACTTGCAATTTCCTCTTTGGTTTGAACGGTTTGGAGTTGCTCTTTTTCAACAAAGATTGCTTGATGCTGATTTGCTGAAATTTGAGTCAGGTCATTTGCAATGATTAAGTCTGCTTGGTTCTTGACAAGACTCTGTCTAGCAACTTCAATAAGATGATCCTCAGTAACATCAACCAATAGTTTGAACCCAATCAGATGAATAGCCGGATTCCATTTCTTGACTAGAGAGATGATTTTGGGTGTTTTTTTCAGGAATAAGACCTGAACCTCATCAGTTGAAGAAATCTTAGTTTGATGATTCTGCTTGTTTAAGAATTCTTCCAAATTGGAGCTAGCCTCAACTTCCTCAAGTCCCGTCATATAAACAGGAGTGTAGTCAGACACAGCCATTGAGTGGATTAAGACCTGATATTCCTTAACAAGTTCTTGCATCACAACTAGAAGGTCGTTGGTATTATCAATTTCTCGAATGCTTAGGTTGGGATGAGCTTCTGGCTTCAGAGCTCGTTTTGTCGTTATCAAAAAAACTTCATGCCCCGCAGCAAGCAAGGTTTCTGTGATGATTTTCCCCAAGCGACCTGTAGAATGGTTAGTAATAGAGCGGACACTATCGATAGCTTCACTCGTACCGCCCGATGTGACTAAAATTTTCATAGCACTATTGTACACAAAAATAAACAGTAAGTAAAATGAAAGCGATAAATTTTTGGTAAAAGCGAAGATTAACTATAGTTTCAAACTATAAAGCCATATAAAATTTTTCAAAGGGCCCTAAAAATCTTGAAATTCAGGATATTTACGAACGTTTAGAGAGTTTTAGAATGTGAAAAATCTTGTTTTGTGTTATAATGAATTATCACATTAGAGGTTAGAGGAGTTTTGAATGAAAACAGATATTGAAATCGCGCAGAGTATTGAGTTAAAACCAATCGTTGATGTTGTTGAGAAACTGGGTATTTCTTACGATGATTTGGAATTGTATGGAAAGTACAAGGCTAAACTCAGCTTTGATAAAATTCGTGCAGTTGAGAGCAATCCAGTTGGGAAATTGATCTTGGTTACTGCCATCAACCCAACACCTGCTGGTGAGGGGAAATCAACCATTACCATTGGTCTTGCGGATGCCTTGAACAAGATTGGTAAGAAAACCATGATTGCTATTCGCGAACCGTCTCTTGGCCCAGTAATGGGGATCAAGGGTGGTGCAGCCGGTGGTGGTTATGCCCAAGTGTTGCCAATGGAAGACATCAACCTTCACTTTACCGGGGATATGCATGCCATTACAACTGCTAACAACGCTCTTTCTGCCTTGATTGACAACCACTTACACCAAGGAAATGAGCTGGGAATCGACCAACGTCGTATTCTTTGGAAACGTGTTGTGGACTTGAATGACCGCGCTCTTCGTCATGTGACCGTTGGACTTGGCGGTCCTCTAAATGGTATTCCTCGTGAGGATGGTTTTGACATTACCGTAGCTTCCGAAATCATGGCTATTCTTTGCTTGGCGACGGATATTGAAGATTTGAAACGTCGTTTGGCGAATATCGTTATCGGATATCGCTATGACCGTACACCAGTTTCTGTTGGTGATTTGCAGGTTGAGGGTGCTTTAGCATTGATTTTGAAAGATGCTATCAAACCGAACTTGGTTCAGACAATTTACGGTACACCTGCTTTTGTTCACGGTGGTCCATTTGCCAATATCGCTCATGGATGTAACTCTGTCTTGGCAACAACAACAGCCCTTCACTTGGCTGATTATACTGTTACTGAAGCTGGTTTTGGTGCGGACCTTGGTGCTGAGAAATTCCTTGACATTAAGACACCAAACTTGCCAGCATCTCCAGATGCTGTTGTCATCGTCGCAACTCTCCGTGCCCTTAAGATGAATGGTGGTGTAGCTAAGGACGCTCTTACAGAGGAAAATGTAGAAGCAGTTCGTGCAGGTTTTGCTAACTTGAAACGCCACGTTGAGAACATCCGTAAGTTCGGTATTCCAGCAGTTGTAGCTATCAATGAATTTGTTTCTGATACAGAGGCTGAAATCGCAGCCTTGAAGGAACTTTGTGCCTCAATCGATGTACCAGTAGAATTGGCTAGTGTCTGGGCTGATGGCGCAGAAGGTGGTGTAACACTTGCCGAAACACTTGTCAAGACAATCTCTGAAAATCCAGCCAACTACACTCGTCTTTATGACAATGACCTTTCTGTCCAAGAAAAGATTGAAAAGATTGTTACTGAAATCTATCGTGGTAGCAAAGTGAACTTTGAGAAGAAAGCTCAAACACAAATCGCTCAAATCGTTCAAAACGGATGGGACAAATTGCCAATCTGTATGGCTAAAACTCAGTACAGTTTCTCAGACAATCCAAATGCACTTGGAGCACCAGAAAACTTTGAAATTACCATTCGTGAATTGGTACCAAAATTAGGGGCAGGCTTTATTGTTGCCCTAACTGGTGATGTCATGACCATGCCAGGCCTTCCAAAACGACCAGCCGCTCTTAATATGGATGTTGAAAGCGACGGAACTGTTCTAGGATTGTTCTAATAGTTTAATTGAATTAAAATGAGTTTGGAAATAATATCCAAGCTCATTTTTTTATCTAGCTTTAAGGAGTTGTCTTCAGCTGATAATAGAGTTACTTTCTAGACGCAATCAGTCTAGGTAAAGATATTTTCCTCGATTTCTGATATAATAGAAACATTGACTTCAAGAGTAAGGAAGAGAAAATGAACGCATTATTGAATGGAATGAATGACCGTCAGGCTGAGGCAGTGCAAACGACAGAAGGGCCCTTATTAATCATGGCTGGTGCTGGTTCTGGGAAGACTCGTGTTTTAACTCACAGAATCGCCTACTTGATTGATGAAAAGATGGTCAATCCTTGGAATATTTTGGCCATTACCTTTACCAATAAGGCGGCGCGTGAGATGAAGGAGCGTGCCTATGGCCTCAATCCAGCTACTCAGGACTGTTTGATTGCGACCTTTCACTCCATGTGTGTTCGTATCCTACGTCGCGATGCGGATCATATTGGCTACAATCGGAATTTCACTATTGTAGATCCTGGTGAGCAACGAACTCTCATGAAACGCATTCTCAAGCAGTTAAACTTGGATCCAAAAAAATGGAATGAACGAACCATTTTGGGAACCATTTCCAATGCTAAGAATGACTTGATTGATGATGTGGCTTATGCTGCTCAGGCTGGTGATATGTATACGCAAATCGTGGCCCAGTGTTATACAGCTTATCAAAAGGAGCTTCGTCAGTCTGAGTCCGTTGACTTTGATGATTTGATTATGCTGACCCTGCGTCTCTTTGATCAAAATCCTGACGTCTTGACTTACTATCAGCAGAAGTTCCAGTACATTCATGTTGATGAGTACCAAGATACCAACCATGCCCAGTATCAATTGGTCAAACTCTTGGCTTCACGCTTTAAAAATATCTGCGTAGTCGGTGATGCTGACCAGTCTATTTACGGTTGGCGTGGGGCTGATATGCAGAATATCTTGGATTTTGAGAAAGATTATCCTCAAGCCAAGGTAGTTTTGCTAGAGGAAAATTACCGTTCAACCAAAACCATTCTCCAAGCAGCCAATGACGTCATCAAAAACAATAAAAACCGTCGCCCCAAGAATCTCTGGACCCAGAATGCCGATGGGGAGCAAATCGTTTATTATCGCGCAAATGACGAACAGGATGAGGCTGTTTTTGTAGCCAAAACCATTGATGAACTTGGTCGTAGTCAAAACTTCCTCCACAAGGATTTTGCAGTTCTTTATCGGACTAATGCGCAATCCCGTACTATTGAGGAAGCACTGCTTAAGTCCAATATTCCTTATACTATGGTCGGAGGGACCAAGTTCTACAGCCGTAAGGAAATCCGTGATATTATCGCCTACCTTAATCTTATTGCTAATTTAAGTGACAATATCAGTTTTGAGCGCATTATTAACGAACCAAAACGTGGAATTGGCCCAGGAACCGTTGAGAAAATCCGTGATTTTGCGAATATGCAAGAGATGTCTATGCTGGATGCTTCAGCTAATATTATGTTGTCTGGCATCAAAGGAAAAGCAGCACAGTCAATTTGGGACTTTGCCAATATGATCTTGGATTTGCGAGAAAAACTGGATCAATTAACTATCACCGAGCTGGTGGAGGCTGTTCTAGAAAAAACAGGTTATGTCGATATTCTTAATGCTCAGGCAACCTTGGAAAGCAAGGCGCGGGTTGAAAATATCGAAGAGTTCCTATCTGTTACCAAGAACTTTGATGACAATCCTGATAGTCAAGAAGAAGAAACAGGTTTGGATAAACTCAGTCATTTCTTGAATGACTTAGCCTTGATTGCAGATACGGATACAGGCAGTCAGGAGACATCAGAAGTGACCTTGATGACCCTCCATGCAGCTAAGGGACTTGAGTTCCCAGTTGTCTTTATCATTGGGATGGAGGAAAATGTCTTTCCCCTTAGCCGTGCAGCAGAAGATCCGGATGAACTGGAAGAGGAACGTCGTTTGGCCTATGTAGGTATCACGCGCGCGGAGAAAATCCTCTATCTGACCAATGCCAACTCTCGATTACTGTTTGGGAAGACCAACTATAACCGTCCAACACGTTTCATCAATGAAATCAGTTCGGACTTGCTTGAGTATCAGGGCTTGGCTCGACCAGCCAATACTAGCTTTAAGGCTTCTTATAGCAGTGGCGGAGTGGCCTTTGGTCAAGGTATGAGCTTAGCCCAGGCCCTTCAAGAACGGAAACGCAATGCCGCACCAAGCTCTATCCAGTCTAGTGGTCTCCCATTTGGTCAGTTTGCAGCCGGAAATAAAAAAGATTCAAGCGATACCAACTGGTCTATTGGGGATATTGCTCTCCACAAGAAGTGGGGAGAGGGAACTGTTCTGGAAGTCTCTGGTAGCGGTGATACTCAGGAGTTGAAAATCAATTTCCCAGAAGTGGGGCTGAAAAAACTCTTAGCCAGTGTAGCCCCAATTGAGAAAAAAATCTAATTTTCTATCCTTCTCACGAATAATAAAGTGAGGAGGATTTTTATGTACAGTATTTCATTCCAAGAAGATTCACTCTTGCCTAGAGAAAGACTGGTTAAAGAAGGAGTAGAGGCACTGAGCAATCAAGAATTGCTAGCAATTCTACTCAGAACCGGAACGCGTACGGCCAATGTTTTTGAAATTTCCCAGAAAGTCTTAAACAGTTTGACTAGTCTAACTGATTTGAAAAAAATGACCCTGCAGGAATTGCAGAGTCTGTCTGGTATTGGACGGATTAAGGCCATTGAACTACAAGCAGTGATTGAACTGGGACATCGCATTCACAAACATGAAACCCTTGAGATGGAAAGTATTCTCAGTAGTCAAAAGCTAGCCAAGAAAATGCAACAGGAACTTGGCGATAAAAAACAAGAGCACCTAGTGGCGCTCTATCTCAATACTCAAAATCAAATCATTCATCAGCAAACTATTTTTATCGGCTCTGCGACACGCAGCATTGCAGAACCAAGGGAAATCCTTCACTATGCCATCAAGCATATGGCGACTTCTGTTATTTTAGTCCACAATCATCCATCAGGCGCAGTAGCACCTAGCCGAAATGATGATCATGTAACCAAGTTAGTCAAGGAAGCCTGTGAACTGATGGGAATTGTGTTCTTGGACCATTTGATTGTCTCTCACTCTGATTACTTTAGTTACCGTGAAAAGACGGATTTGATTTAAGATTGCACATGATCTTACTCAATTACTTTTAAAACATAGGAATCTACTTCTGCCATATTGATAACAGGAAGAGGTTTTATCGTGGGTACAAGTAAATCTTCTTGAACGATAAAGTTGACAATCGAATTGAAATCTTCGATTTTATAATATCTTTTTTTATGAATGAGAATATCTCTGTAAAAGTAAAGACGTGAATGAAATTTACTTTTTAGTTTAGCATCTGCCTTTTTACAAAATAGTTTTGCCTTTTTAGACATTTCTTTCAGCTGTTTTTCTTTTTGAGATAGTTTATCGAAATTCTCTTTATTCTTAGAAAAAGATTGGTAACTTTCCGCTGTTAAAAGTCTATAGAGATTAGAAAGATGAAAGCAAACCCTTATTTCTTTTTCATTGTTTGATAAGAAATAAGGGTTTGCTTCCTTTTCCTTATAAGATATGAAAACATTAGCTTCTATATCTCTCAAAATCTCATGAGTAGAAGGTATTTTAATTTCATTCATGATTAATAACCTATTTATAAGTCCTAGAGTTCGTTAACAACATAGTCAAACAGCGTTTTATCTTTGGGGCGGTTTTCAAAGAGAAATTCAGGATGCCATTGAACACCAAGATAAGGGAAGCCGTCCGTAGTTGTCACAGCCTCAATGATTCCATCTTTAGGATCATGTGCTACAACCTTAAGATTTGAGGCTAGATCTTTAATGCTCTGGTGGTGGAAGGAGTTGATGTGAGAGATTTCTCCATAGATTTCTCGGAGAATGGTATCAGGTTCCGTTACGAGGCGTTGGGTCGTGTATTCGGCTGAACAGTCCTGCCAATGATCCTCGATATCTTGGTATAGCGTGCCTCCCATGGCGACATTGAAAAGTTGAGTACCCCGACAAACAGAGAAAATTGGTTTCTTTTGCTTAATCGCTTCTTTGATAAGTGCTAGTTCAAAAATATCTCTTTGAAGGTGATAGTCATCACTATCAATAGCCTTTGGTTCACCATAGTATTTTGGATCAACATTTTGCCCACCCGTTAGGATGAGCTTATCAATGATACTGATGTAATAGGCAGCCATTTCTTGATCACCAATCGGTAGGATGATTGGAATTCCGCCAGCGTCCTTGACTCCTTCAACAAAGCCTTTTGCTGCATAGCTCATCATGATGTCATCATCTGGATGAGCTTTTTCATTTCCTGTAATCCCAATAACTGGTTTTTTCATAAATGCTTTCGCTTTCTAATCCTCTTTACGCATAAAATAGAGGAGGGTTTGGAGTTCGCTTGTCAAATCGACATACTGAACAACCACATCTTTTGGGAGGTGCAAGTGGACAGGAGAAAAACTGAGAATCCCTTTTACACCTGCATCAACCAAAAGATTGGCAACTTCTTGTGATTTAACACTTGGAACTGTTAGGATAGCAGTTTTGACATCTGCTTCTTTGATTTTTTCTTTAATCTGTGAGATACCATAGATTGGAATTCCATCAGGTGTCTGGCTCCCAACTTCTGGATGGTCATCTAGGTCAAAGGCCATGATAATTTTCATCTTGTTACGCTCGTGGAAGCGGTAGTGGAGAAGGGCATGGCCCATATTTCCGATTCCAACTAACATAACATTTGTAATGGAGTTATCATTTAGGAGATCAGCAAAAAAATTCATCAATTTTTTGACATCGTAACCAAAACCACGACGACCTAGTTCACCAAAATAGGAAAAATCCCGACGAACGGTCGCAGAGTCGATACCGATAGCCTCTGCAATTTGCTTGGAGTTGGCACGTTCGATTTTTTCTGCATGAAATCTCTTGAAAATTCGATAGTAAAGAGAGAGTCTTTTTGCTGTTGCTTTTGGAATAGCAGACTGTTTATCTTTCACAAAATCACAACCTTTCTATTCTTCTATTTTATAGAAACATTGTGAAAAAATCAACAAAAACAAGAAAAAACTAAGAAATTTCTTAGTTTTTATCTGAAAAATGAGCTTGTGATAGAAAACGGTAGAGATCGCCAACCAATCCTTGATAAATCACCTTATCATTCAGCGTTAAGGAGCTGAATGATAAGGTGAGTATCAGGTAGGGTCACACAGCCTGATAGAGATAACATAAGCTCTTCGTAATCCTTATATTCAAGTGTACGTTCTACGTGATAGTTATCTTGATAGGTAAGTCGATACATAGTCAATTATCTTTCTTCTTTAGTGAAGATACCGCGTTCTACTAAACTGTCCATGAGGAAGTAGAATTTTTCTTGGTGAATATGGTGATCTTCTGATTTAAAGATATTCACCAAACGAAGGCCAGATTTGTCAGTGATGTTGAGTTTAGCACCTGTAAGGTCTTTATTGATGATGATTTTTAGGTTGAAACCTTCACCACTGTTGGGTACTTTTTCAAGTAGACGAGTCAGTTCGAAGTTTCCAACTTTTGTTTCAAAGAAAGTATTGTCTTTCAGTGTGAACTTTTTGACAGTTGGGCTAAGTGTATAGTCGTAGCGGCAGTTTTGTAGTTTAATGGTTTTTTCGAATGCCATTAGATTAATCTCCAATAATATTTTTTAAGGTTTGTGCGAGTTGTTTCAGTTCCTCCTCAGTGTTAAGAGGAGAGAGACTGATACGGACAGATTCTTTCAATCGATGTGAATCTGGTCCATAAAATGCTTCAAGCACATGACTGGTTTGCACAATACCAGCAGTACAAGCGGAACCGGTAGAAATTGAAATTCCCTCAAGGTCTAACCGAAGTAAAAGCAAATCATTTTTCTGACCAGGAAAACCGATATTCAAAACATAAGGCAGTTGGTCTTGACTTTCATTGAGATAGTAGTCTAAATCAGCAATTTCTTCTAAAAAAGCAGATTTGAGTGCGCTTAGTTTTTGGTAATGCTTAGCTTGGTTATTTAAATCCTCTTTGAGAGCAGCGACCATACCTACAATGGCAGCGAGATTTTCTGTTCCAGCCCGTTTCTTTTGTTCTTGGTCTCCACCGTGAAGGTAGGAATCAAAGCCCGTGGAAGAAGCATAAAGAAAGCCAACTCCTTTTGGTCCATGGAATTTGTGGGCAGAAGCGCTAAGGAAATCAATTCCTAACTCCTTTGGATGGATAGGGATTTTTCCGATAGCTTGAACAGCATCAACATGATAAGCAGCAGGATGTTCTTTTAAAATACGTCCAATCTCAGCGATAGGTAAGAGACTACCTGTTTCATTATTAGCATACATGGTGGAAACGAGAATGGTATCGTCACGTAAAGCTTCTTGAATCTGCTGCGCAGTGATTTCTTGATTTACTGGTTGGATGATGGTCGCTTCAAAACCAAAATGTTGTACCAGATAATCGATAGTCTCAAGCACAGAATGGTGTTCAATAGCTGTCGTGATGATATGTTTTCCACGATTTTGATGACGGAGACAATAGCCGATAATGGCTGTATTATTACTTTCTGTACCGCCAGATGTAAAAAAGATATGTTGAGGTTTGGTTCCTAGTAAGAGGGCTAAGTCCTGACGAGCTTCTCGCAAGAGTTTGCCAGCCTGCCGACCATGGCTATGAATACTAGAAGGATTACCATGAGTTTCTTGCATGACCTTAGTCATTTCAGAAATAGCTACTGCTGACATAGGAGTCGTAGCAGCATTGTCCAAATAAATCAAAGAATCACCTTATTTCTTTTTGTTGTAAGCAAAGAGTGGGCTGACTGGTTTTCTTTCATGGATGCGGACGATAGCATCTCCGATTAATTCGCTAGCAGTAATGTAACATACATTTTCTGGAGTTCTTTCTTTGGTTGCTACTGAGTCCGTCACGAGGATTTCTTTGATGTTTGTAGCGTCAAGAAGATCTGCTGCACCTTCAACAAATAAACCGTGACTGGATACTGCATAAATCTCAGTTGCGCCTTCACGTTCAACGATTTTGGCTGCTTCAGAGAATGTACGACCAGTATTTAGGATGTCGTCAATCAAGATAGCCTTTTTGCCTTCAACATCCCCAATGATATAGCCTTCGTTACGATCAGAATCATCTTGGGCGTAGTCAATGATAGCGATAGGAGCATCAAGGTATTCAGCCAAACTACGTGCACGTTTAACACCAGAGTTCTTTGGACTAACAACAACGACATCAGAGCCAAGAAGACCTTTATCACAGTAGTGCTTAGCAAATAGAGGAACAGTATAAAGATTGTCTACAGGAATGTCAAAGAAACCTTGGACCTGAACAGCATGGAGGTCAAGTGTTAGAACACGGCTTACACCAGCTTTGACAAGCATATTGGCAACTAGTTTTGCAGTGAGGGGTTCGCGAGAAGAAGCGATACGGTCCTGACGCGCATAACCAAAGTAAGGAAGGACAACGTTGATACTATGAGCACTTGCACGTACACAAGCATCAACCATGATCAACAACTCCATCAAGTGGTTGCTAACAGGGTAGCTGGTTGACTGGATGATGTAGACATCGTAACCACGGACACTTTCTTCAATGTTGACCTGGATTTCGCCGTCAGAAAATTGTCGAGAGGATAACTTCCCGAGAGGTACACCAACTGTATCCGCAATCTTTTGAGCGATTTCATGGTTAGAGTTTAGGGTGAAAAGTTTCATGTTGTTTCTATCTGACATTATAGACCGTCCTCTGTAAACTTTGCGAATCTTCTCTGAGAAAGTTTTGTTTTTCAAAGCCAGATTCTTTTATTTTTATCTTTTCTATTTTACCAAAAAAAGGAGATTATTTCAGCTTTTTTTCATGCTTTTAATAAAACGAATTAATTTTGATGGAGCTTTCTGATAAGTAATCTGATTTTCATCTAAAAATCTCTGAAAATCTTCTTTCCCTTTTTCATGGTCGGTGACTTCAAGCTCGAGTTCATAGTCCATCTGGTCAAAGTATCGACTTTCATCTAAGGCCATTAAGCCAATCTCAGCTTTCATTTCATAACGTAGAGTGGAAAGGCAGCCTAGAACAAGCCAGTCATGGCTTTCGATGCCAATCTTAGCGAGTTTCTCTAGAACGAGCCCTGGAGGTAGTTTTTGTTTTTCGAGGTACGATTCAGCTTCTGGAAGAGTTAGTTTCTGGTTGTATTCCATATTTCCTACAGTTTGAGGTACTTTTAAGGTCAATTCCGCCCAATCTGCAAAAGTGCGAATGCGCATGGCAACCTTCTTTTCATGCAATTGGAAATCTGGTGTGTCAATGTAGTAGTTCTTCTGAAAGACGGGTTGGATATGGGAAAGCTGTTTTTTTAGATGATCATATTCCTCTTTTTTCAGAAGTGTTTTCAATTCTATTTCTAAATGTTTCATTTTTTCAACCTTTTCTATATCTTTGAAAGCGATTTATGGTATAATGGACAATGTATTTATTGTATACGAATGTACTGAAAAAATCAAAGATTTTCGACAGAGCAATCAAACATTACAAGGGAGAAAGTATGACCATAGAATGGGAAGAATTTTTAGATCCTTACATTCAGGCTGTTGGTGAATTGAAGATTAAACTTCGAGGAATTCGCAAACAGTATCGTAAGCAAAACAAGCATTCTCCGATTGAGTTTGTAACGGGTCGTGTAAAACCGATTGAAAGTATTAAAGAAAAAATGGCTCGTCGAGGAATTACTTATGCAAGTCTAGAACATGATCTGCAAGATATTGCTGGTTTACGTGTCATGGTTCAGTTTGTTGATGACGTTAAAGAGGTAGTTGAGATTCTACGTAAACGCCAAGATATGAGAGTCGTTCAGGAACGAGACTATATCACTCATCGTAAGGCTTCGGGCTATCGTTCTTATCACGTGGTTGTCGAATATACTGTAGATACGATAAATGGGGCTAAGACCATTCTCGCCGAGATTCAAATTCGGACCTTGGCTATGAACTTTTGGGCTACCATTGAACACTCGCTCAATTATAAATATCAGGGCGATTTTCCAGAAGAAATCAGGAAAAGACTGGAAATTACGGCCAAAATAGCCTATCAATTGGATGAAGAAATGGGTAAGATTCGAGATGACATCCAGGAAGCGCAGGCTCTCTTTGATCCATTGAGCAGAAAATTAAATGACGGTGTAGGAAATAGTGACGATACAGATGAAGAATACAGGTAAACGAGTTGACCTCATAGCAAATAGAAAACCACAGAGTCAGAAAGTTTTGCATGAACTGAGGGAAAAACTAAAGAAACAACATTTTATACTGAACGATACCAATCCCGACATCGTCATTTCGATTGGTGGTGACGGGATGCTTTTATCCGCTTTCCACAAGTATGAGAATCAGTTAGACAAGGTTCGATTTGTAGGTGTTCATACAGGGCATTTGGGATTTTACACAGATTATCGTGATTTTGAGCTAGATCAGTTGGTGACCAATCTTTTACTAGATACTGGTGCGAAAGTTTCCTATCCAGTCTTGAATGTTAAGGTAACGCTTGAAAATGGGGAAGTGAAAATCTTCCGTGCTTTAAATGAAGCCAGTATCCGTCGATCAGACCGGACCATGGTTGCGGATATTATCATTAACCACGTTCCGTTCGAGAGATTTCGTGGAGATGGAGTGACTGTTTCAACGCCGACGGGAAGTACTGCCTACAACAAGTCCTTGGGTGGAGCTGTCTTGCATCCGACCATTGAAGCCTTGCAGTTGACAGAAATAGCGAGTCTTAACAACCGAGTCTATCGTACTCTGGGATCATCAATCATTATTCCTAAAAAAGATAAGATTGAACTCTTACCGACACGCAATGATTACCACACGATATCAGTCGATAACAGCGTCTATTCCTTCCGTAATATCGAACGGATAGAGTATCAAATCGACCATCACAAGATTCACTTCGTAGCGACTCCAAGCCACACTAGTTTCTGGAATCGTGTCAAAGATGCCTTCATCGGCGAGGTGGATGAATGAGGTTCGAATTTACCGCAGATGAGCACGTCAAAGTCAAAACTTTCCTCAAGAAACATGAGGTTTCCAAGGGACTTTTGGCTAAGATTAAGTTTCGAGGCGGGGCTATACGGGTCAATGGCAAACCACAAAATGCGACTTATCTCTTAGATATTGGAGATAGGGTTACCATCGATATTCCAGCTGAGGAAGGATTTGAGAGCCTTGAAGCTATTGATCGACCACTCGATATTTTATATGAGGATGACCATTTTCTGGTTTTGAATAAGCCTTATGGAGTAGCTTCCATCCCCAGTGTCAATCATTCCAATACCATTGCCAATTTTATCAAGGGCTACTATGTTAAACAGGAATATGAAAATCAGCAAGTTCACATCGTGACTAGGCTTGATAGAGATACATCTGGTTTGATGCTCTTTGCCAAGCACGGTTACGCTCATGCACGTTTAGACAAGCAGTTGCAACGAAAGTCTATCGAAAAACGTTACTTTGCTTTGGTTAAAGGAGCTGGTGTCTTGGAGCCTGAAGGGGAGATTATTGCCCCGATTGCGCGTGATGAAGATTCTATTATCACGAGACGGGTTGCCAAAGGTGGGAAATACGCTCATACGTCTTACAAAGTTGTAGCGTCTTATGGAAATATTCACCTAGTTGATATTCGTCTGCATACTGGACGAACTCATCAGATACGAGTGCATTTTTCTCACATCGGCTTTCCTTTGTTGGGAGATGATTTGTATGGTGGTAGTTTGGATGATGGTATCCAACGTCAGGCCTTGCATTGCCATTATTTATCTTTTTATCATCCCTTTCTAGAGCAAGATTTGCAACTAGAAAGCCCCTTACCGGATGATTTCAGCAATCTTATTACTCAGTTATCAACTAATACTCTTTAAAACTTATTTGGAGTATAATTTATTTTCTTAAAGGAGAAAACTCATGGAAGTTTTTGAAAGTCTCAAAGCCAACCTGGTTGGCAAAAATGCTCGTATCGTTCTCCCTGAAGGGGAAGAGCCACGTATTCTTCAAGCAACAAAACGCTTGGTAAAAGAAACAGAAGTAATTCCTGTTTTGCTCGGAAACCCTGAAAAAATTAAAATTTATCTTGAAATCGAAGGGATCATAGATGGTTATGAAGTGATTGATCCCCAACATTATCCTCAATTTGAAGAAATGGTTGCTGCCTTGGTAGAGCGTCGTAAGGGCAAAATGACTGAAGAAGAAGCGCGCAAAGTTTTGGTTGATGATGTCAACTACTTTGGTGTGATGCTAGTCTACTTGGGCTTGGTTGACGGTATGGTATCTGGTGCAATTCACTCAACTGCTTCAACAGTTCGCCCAGCCCTACAAATCATTAAAACTCGTCCAAACGTAACTCGTACTTCAGGTGCTTTCCTCATGGTTCGTGGTACGGAACGTTACCTATTTGGAGACTGTGCCATTAACATCAATCCAGATGCAGAAGCTTTGGCTGAAATTGCGATCAATTCAGCAATCACAGCTAAAATGTTTGGTATTGAACCTAAAATTGCTATGCTAAGCTATTCTACTAAAGGTTCAGGTTTTGGTGAAAGTGTTGATAAGGTAGTGGAAGCTACAAAAATTGCTCACGACTTGCGTCCCGACCTTGAGATTGATGGTGAGTTGCAATTTGACGCTGCCTTTGTTCCTGAAACTGCAGCTCTTAAAGCTCCAGGAAGTAATGTAGCTGGTCAAGCAAATGTCTTTGTCTTCCCAGGTATCGAAGCAGGAAATATTGGGTACAAGATGGCAGAACGTCTCGGTGGTTTTGCGGCTGTCGGACCTGTTTTGCAAGGATTGAACAAACCAGTTAACGACCTTTCTCGTGGATGTAATGCAGATGATGTGTACAAGTTGACCCTTATCACAGCAGCTCAAGCAGTTCATCAATAAGATTTAGTCCTCTTTCCCATGGGAAGAGGCTTTTTAGTACTGAGAAAAGGACAGTTAGAAGCTTCTATGTTATACTAGATATATGTTAGATTTGAAAGAATACGGTATCGTCATGTGGCCAGAGGAGAAGATCATTTCTTTTCGTGAAAAACTCCTCAATTGGTATGATGAAAACAAGCGAGATTTACCTTGGAGGAGAAGTAAAAATCCTTATCACATCTGGGTATCTGAAATCATGCTCCAGCAGACTAGAGTGGATACAGTTATTCCATACTACGAACGATTCTTGGACTGGTTTCCAACAGTTGAAAGTCTGGCCAATGCCCCTGAAGATCGTTTGTTGAAGGCTTGGGAGGGATTGGGCTATTATTCTCGAGTGCGCAATATGCAGGCTGCAGCCCAGCAGATTATGACTGACTTTGGGGGGCAATTTCCAAATACCTATGAAGGAATTTCTAGTTTAAAAGGGATTGGCCCTTACACTGCGGGAGCTATTTCCAGTATCGCTTTTAATTTGCCTGAGCCAGCGGTTGATGGCAATGTCATGCGGGTTTTGGCACGCTTGTTTGAGGTTGATCATGATATCGGAGTTCCCAGCAATCGCAAAATTTTTCAGGCAATGATGGAAATCTTGATTGACCCGAAACGACCAGGTGACTTTAACCAAGCTCTGATGGATTTAGGTTCTGATATAGAGTCTCCGGTTAACCCTCGACCAGAAGAAAGCCCTGTTAAGGACTTTAGCGCAGCCTATCAGAACGGAACTATGGATGTATATCCGATTAAAGAACCCAAGAAAAAACCTCTCCCAATTTATCTCAAGGCCTTAGTTGTACGCAATGACCGTGGTCAATATCTACTTGAAAAAAATGAAAGCGAGAAACTGTTAGCCGGTTTTTGGCATTTCCCCTTGATCGAAGTTGATGATTTCTCAATCTTTGACGATCAGTTAGATCTCTTTTCTCAAGTCAAAGAGGAAAGCAGAGAATTTGGACCAAGCCCTCAAGAAAACTTTGAGCAGGATTATGATTTAGAAGTGAATTGGTCCCATCAAGTATTTGACCAGGTCAAGCATGTATTTAGCCATCGGAAATGGCACATTAAAATCCTAGCTGGTCAGGTGACAGAAACAAAACAGTTTTCGGACAGAGAAATTCGTTGGGTTTCTCCTCAGGAGTTTTCTGACTATCCACTTGCGAAACCTCAGCAAAAAATTTGGCAGGCTTATAAAACAACTTTTGAAGATAAAGGCCTACAGTAGCCATTTGTGCCTTCTTTGCATTTTTTTGTTATAATAGATAGAGAAAAGGTGATAAAATGAAAAAAATATTAATTGTAGATGATGAGAAACCAATCTCAGATATTATTAAGTTTAATATGGCCAAGGAAGGTTATGAAGTCGTTACAGCCTTCAATGGTCGTGAGGCAATCGAGCTATTTGAAGCTGAGCAACCGGATATTATTATCCTCGACTTGATGCTACCTGAAATAGATGGTTTAGAAGTTGCTAAAGCTATTCGTAAGACTAGTAGCGTGCCGATTATCATGCTATCAGCTAAGGATAGCGAATTTGACAAGGTTATTGGTTTAGAGTTAGGTGCAGATGATTATGTTACAAAACCTTTCTCAAACCGTGAGTTGCAGGCTCGTGTTAAGGCCCTGCTTCGTCGTACAGACCTAGTTTCTGTGGATAGCCAAGAGTCTGATGAGAAGAAATCCCAGCCACTTCAGATTGGCGATTTGGAAATTGTCCCAGACGCTTACGTGGCTAAGAAATATGGTGAGGAATTAGATTTAACCCACCGTGAGTTTGAGCTCTTATATCACTTGGCTTCCCATATTGGACAAGTGATTACGCGTGAACACTTGCTTGAGACTGTTTGGGGTTATGATTATTTTGGTGATGTTCGTACAGTGGATGTGACCATTAGACGCTTGCGTGAGAAAATCGAAGATACTCCAAGTCGTCCAGAGTACATTCTCACACGTCGTGGTGTTGGATACTATATGAGAAATAATGATTGAAGATATTAGACAAACTATTCTGACCAGCGATTTTATCTTTATTCTGATTTTACTTGGCTTTATCCTGGTGGTGACCTTGCTGTTACTGGAAAATCGTCGGGATAATATCCGTCTAAAGGAGATAAATCAAAAGGTTAAGGACTTGATTGCAGGTGATTATTCTCAAGTTTTGGACTTGCAAGGAAGTACAGAAATCACCAATATCACCAATAATCTGAACGATTTGTCAGAAGTTATTCGTTTGACCCAAGAAAATCTGGAACAAGAGAGTAAACGATTGAACAGTATTCTTTCTTACATGACAGATGGCGTTCTTGCGACTAATCGCCGTGGTCAGATTATTATGATCAACGACATGGCCAAGAAACAGCTCGGTGTGCAGAAAGAAGATGTCCTTAACAAAAGCATTTTAGAATTGCTTAAGATAGAAGATGAGTATGAGCTGCGTGATCTAATTACACAGATTCCTGAGTTGACGATTGACTCCCAAGATGTGAATGGTGAATACCTGAGTCTTCGTGTACGTTTCGCTCTGGTACGCCGTGAGTCTGGATTCATCTCGGGTTTGGTTGCTGTTTTACATGATACGACCGAGCAGGAGAAGGAAGAACGCGAACGGAGACTCTTTGTTTCGAACGTGAGTCACGAGTTGCGAACTCCTTTGACCAGTGTTAAATCTTATCTTGAAGCCTTGGACGAGGGAGCCTTGTATGATCCTGTAGCCCCTGATTTTATCAAGGTTTCGCTAGATGAAACCAACCGTATGATGCGGATGGTGACAGATCTCTTGCATCTCTCTCGTATTGATAATGCGACTACTCAGTTGGATGTGGAGTTGATTAATTTTACGGCCTTCATCACCTTTATCCTTAATCGTTTTGACAAGATGAGAGCACAGGATCAAGAGAAAAAATATGAACTGGTTCGAGATTACCCAATCAATTCAGTTTGGATCGAGATTGATACCGATAAGATGACTCAGGTGATAGATAATATTCTTAACAATGCCATCAAGTACTCGCCAGATGGTGGGAAGATCACTGTCAGCATGAAAACTACTGATGACCAGATGATTTTATCCATCAAAGACCAAGGTCTAGGTATTCCAAAGCAAGATTTGCCAAAAATTTTTGACCGTTTCTACCGTGTGGATCGTGCAAGAAGCCGGGCTCAAGGTGGAACTGGTCTAGGTCTGGCGATCGCAAAAGAAATCATCAAACAACACAATGGTTTTATATGGGCCAAAAGTGAATACGGTAAGGGATCGACCTTTACCATAGTGCTCCCTTATGATAAGGATGCCGTAAAAGAAGAAATATGGGAGGACGAAATAGAAGACTAGAATGAGTGAAAAAGGCTTTAAATACAGTATTTTAGCATCAGGCTCCAGTGGAAATTCCTTTTATCTGGAAACCCCAAAAAAGAAAATCCTAGTGGATGCAGGTTTGTCTGGTAAGAAAATTACAAGTCTGCTAGCTGAAATCAATCGCAAACCTGAAGATCTGGATGCGATTTTAATTACGCATGAGCATTCAGACCATATCCATGGGGTCGGTGTCTTGGCTCGCAAATATGGTATGGATCTTTACGCCAATGAAAAGACTTGGCAGGCTATGGAGAATAGTAAGTATCTTGGCAAGGTAGACTCTTCGCAAAAGCATATCTTTGAAATGGGCAAAACCAAAACCTTTGGTGATATCGACATTGAGAGTTTTGGAGTTAGCCATGATGCGGCAGCACCACAGTTTTACCGCTTTATGAAGGATGACAAGAGCTTCGTCATGCTGACCGATACAGGTTATGTTAGTGATCGTATGGCTGGGATTGTCGAAAATGCGGATGGTTACCTCATTGAGTCAAATCATGATGTAGAGATTTTGCGAGCAGGATCTTACGCTTGGCGTCTCAAACAGCGAATTCTATCGGATCTCGGTCACCTTTCTAACGAAGACGGAGCTGAGGCTATGATTCGTGCAATGGGAAATCGGACTAAGAAAATCTATCTTGGGCATTTATCCAAAGAGAACAATATCAAGGAGCTGGCTCATATGACTATGGTCAACCAGCTAGCCCAAGCGGATCTGGGAGTCGGAGTAGACTTTAAAGTTTACGATACCTCACCAGATACTGCAACACCATTGACAGATATATAAAAAAGAAGGCGAGTGCCTTCTTTTTTATATATTTTTACAATCCTGCAAATTCTTTGATTTCTTGTGCGGACATGGAAGAGTCACAACGGACCTTGATCTGGCCATCAGCAACATGAACGAATCCTGGAACAGTTGGAATACCATAGCGTGAACGGAAATCTTGCAAAGCATTGAGTTGGCTTGGTTCTTCACTGTTGATGAAGTAGATGTGAGCTTTAGTTTCAGCTACGACACCTGCCAAGGTACCAGCAAATTTACGGCAGTAAGGGCAAGTTTTGCGACCGATAAAGAAGGTTGCAGTTTCTTTATTATCAAGTGCTTCTTGTGCACGCGCAACCGTAGTGACTTCAAGGTCTTTAATATTATCTAAAAATTGTTCCATGAGATTACCTCGCTTTCATTGATAAGTCTAGTATGCCATAAAGTTTCCAAAAATGCTTAGATTTGATACGAAAAAAAGATGAGATTGGTTGGTCTCATCTTTTATAGATTTTTATTTTACAAACGCATTGATTTCTGCTTCGATGTTAGCAATCTTAACTTGTGAATCTTCGTTGCTTTCACCCACAACGGCAATGTAGAACTTGATTTTTGGTTCTGTACCTGAAGGGCGAACTGCAATCCATGAACCGTCAGCAAGTGTGTATTTCAAAACATCACTTGGAGGAGTTGTCAAGTTTGTAACAGTACCATCAGCGGCAGTAGCAGTTTGAGCCTTGAAGTCTTCTACGACAGTGATAGCTGTTGTGTTCCATTCTTTCGGAGCATTGTTACGGAATTTAGCCATAATGGCTTTGATTTGTTCAGCACCATCAACACCAGAAAGAGTAACAGAGATAGTTTTTTCTGCGTAGTAGCCGTACTCTTTGTAGATTTCTTCGATACCGTCAGCAAGTGTCAAACCACGTGAACGATAGTAGGCAGCAAGTTCAGCAACGACAAGAACAGCTTGAATAGCATCTTTATCACGTACGAATGGTTTGATCAAGTAACCGAAGCTTTCTTCAAATCCCATCATGTAAGTGTGGTTGTGTTTTTCTTCGAATTCTTGAATCTTTTCAGCGATAAATTTGAAACCAGTCAAGACGTTAAACATAGTTGCGCCGTAGCTCTCAGCAATCTTCGTTACCAAGTCAGTTGATACGATGGATTTGCAAAGGGCTGCATTTTCAGGAAGAGTTCCAGCATTTTTGTGGGCTTCCAAGATGTATTTAGCCATGATAGCGCCGATTTGGTTACCTGAAAGGTTGAGGTAGCTTCCATCTTTTTGAAGAACTTCAACACCAACACGGTCAGCGTCAGGGTCAGTTGCCACAAGAACGTCTGCCCCAACTTGACGACCAAGTTCTTCAGCAAGGGCGAAGGCTGCTTGGCTTTCTGGGTTTGGAGATTTTACAGTTGAGAAGTCTGGGTCAGCAGTTGCTTGTGCTTCAACAACTTGAACTGAGTCAAATCCAGCTTGGGCAAGAGCACGACGAGCCAACATTTCACCAGTACCATGAAGTGGTGTGTAGACAATCTTCATGTCTTTACCAAATTCTTCGATCAAGGCTGGGTTGATGTTTACGTCCTTAACCTCTTTAAGGTATTCTACGTCGACAGCTTCACCAATCACTTCAATCAATCCAGAAGCTTTTTCAGCTTCTACATCAGCAACTTCGACAGCGAATGGATTTTCGATTGCACGAATATAAGTTGTCAAAGCATCTGCATCATGTGGAGGCATTTGCCCACCGTCTTCACCGTAAACCTTGTAACCGTTAAATGGAGCAGGGTTGTGACTGGCAGTAATCATGATACCAGCAAAACAGTTGAGGTGACGAACAGCGAATGACAGTTCAGGAGTTGGACGAAGGCTTTCAAATACGTAAGATTTGATACCGTGTTTAGCAAGAACTGCCGCAGATTCAAAGGCAAACTCAGGTGAGAAGTGACGGCTATCGTAGGCAATTGCTACACCGCGTTCTTTTTCATTTCCACCTTTTGACTCAATCAAACGAGCCAAACCTTCAGTTGCTTGACGAACAACATAGATATTGATACGATTTGTACCAGCACCGATCAAACCACGCATACCAGCAGTACCAAATTCAAGATTGGTATAGAAGGCATCTTCCTTTGTTTTTTCGTCCATATTTTCCAAATCTTGACGAAGGTAGTCTGGAAGGTCAGCAAAATCGACCCATTTTTGATAATTTTCTTGGTAAGTCATAGAGTGTCTCCTTTGTTTATTTGCTTTAATCGCTTTCATTATATCACGATTTGACATTTTAGTAAAACGTTAGCATAACTTAAAATGTAGGAAATTAACTTTTGTACTTTAGCGGGAAAATGGTGGGGACTGTGCTTACTTATACTAAGTTAGGGATGAAAATTAATTATTAGATACTTTATAACATGAAAGTTTATAATTCATTTTGTAGGTTTGTTGAAGAAAAAAATCAAAAATATTGTTATATTCTATTCTTTTTATAAAGAATCCTTTAATGTCTCAAACGAACATATAGAAAAATTTAATGTAAAACTCTATAAATTTAAGATATTTTGAAAATATCTGGTTTCTGTTTTGATTTTTATTCTGCGTATGGTAAAATATAGTAAATCATTAAAGGAGAATCCATTATGAAAAAAATTCTTAAGCATTCTGCTTTGCTTTTGTCAGCTTTAGCACTTGTTGCCTGTGGAGCTCAAAAAAAAGCAAGCGACAATGGTACTGCCTCGAACTCAAACTTTGAAGTTTCTGTGAAAGATGGTATGTTTGTATTGCCTAAAGATGAAGATTCATCTTCAAGCTACCTTGCACTTCAAGTCGAAATCAAGAACAATCGTGATAAACAGTTTAGTTTTACTAGCCAAGATATTACGCTTTATAATGAAAAAGATGAAAAATTACAACCAATTCAAATCTACGAAAGCGACAGTAAAACGAAATTTATGTCATATGGTGACAGTCTTTCTAAAGGAAAGAGTGTTGCTGGTTATGTAGTGTATGAAGTCGACAAGAATGCTAAGTATGAACTCCACTTCGCACCTAGCTTTTATGATGACATCAAAGAGAATTCTAAAAAGAATAACGATGTAGCCATCAAGGTGGATCCAAGTCAGTATGAAGACAATATTGATGAAGCAAAAGATGTAATGAAAAAATATGTCGATGCTGTTTACCTTAATGGGGAAAGCTCTGGTGGTGGAACGAACCTAAGTGCTACTGACAATAAGTCGCAAGTTGTAGCACTTGCTGATGATAAAAAATCTTCTGATAATAGTGCTGAATTCACAAACGATGCGAAAGCTGATAAAGAAGAGTTTATCAAGAAATTTACAGAGTCATTCGGAAAAGGTTTCTATAACTACAAACCTTCTGATTCAGAACTTAGAACATTCGCAGATGCTTACATCAAAGCAAATGCTAAGAGAGCAAAAGTTGATTACAAGGTGAAGACATACTTGCCAGATTATGCTGTTGTTTATGTTCGACCAGAGACAATCGACTTGGATAATTTGAATGTTTATGAATTGAGCCGTAAATTCTACGAAGAAAACAAAGGTAAATATAGCAACTACTCTGAAGCTATGAAAGCTGGTGAAAAATACATTTTAGAAAATGCACCAAGTCAATTTGATTCAACTCCTCTAGACACTAGTGATAACATGAAGAAAGAGGGTTATGAAATTAAAATGACTAAGAAAGATGGAAAATGGACCATCGATACCTCTTCTAAAAACTATGAATTGAAAGATATGGCTCGCACATTCCGTGGAGGCATTGGATACTAAGATGAAAGGTTCGAGTTTATGACTCGAACTTTTTTCGTTGCAATTGTGCAAAAGAGAAAAAGATAGTAAAATAGAGATATGATTATTTTACAAGCTAATAAAATTGAACGATCTTTTGCTGGTGAGGTTCTTTTTGATAATATTAATCTGCAGGTAGATGAACGAGACCGAATTGCTCTTGTTGGGAAAAATGGTGCAGGTAAGTCTACTCTTTTAAAGATTTTGGTTGGAGAAGAGGAGCCAACTAGTGGAGAAATTAATAAGAAAAAAGATATCTCTCTGTCTTACCTAGCCCAAGATAGCCGTTTTGAGTCTGAAAATACCATTTATGATGAAATGCTTCACGTCTTTGATGACTTGCGTCGGGCAGAGACACAACTGCGTCAAATGGAATTAGAGATGGGTGAAAAGTCGGGTGAAGATTTGGATAAACTGATGGCGGATTATGATCGTTTGTCAGAGAATTTCCGCCAGGATGGTGGCTTTACTTACGAAGCTGATATTCGAGCGATTTTGAATGGATTCAAGTTTGACGAGTCTATGTGGCAGATGAAAATTGCTGAGCTTTCAGGTGGTCAAAATACTCGTCTTGCACTGGCTAAAATGCTCCTTGAAAAGCCAAATCTCTTGGTCTTGGACGAGCCAACCAACCACTTGGATATCGAAACCATTGCCTGGTTGGAAAATTACCTAGTAAATTATAGTGGTGCACTCATTATTGTCAGTCACGACCGTTACTTTTTGGATAAGGTTGCGACGGTTACACTCGATTTGACTAAGCATTCCTTAGATCGTTATGTAGGTAATTACTCTCGCTTTGTTGAGTTAAAGGAGCAAAAGCTAGCTACTGAGGCAAAAAACTATGAAAAGCAACAGAAGGAAATCGCGGCTCTAGAAGACTTTGTCAATCGCAATCTAGTCCGAGCTTCAACGACCAAACGTGCCCAATCTCGCCGTAAACAACTAGAAAAAATGGAGCGTTTGGACAAGCCTGAAGCTGGCAAGAAATCAGCCAACATGACCTTCCAGTCGGAAAAAACGTCTGGAAATGTCGTTTTAACCGTTGAAAATGCGGCTATTGGCTATGATGGGGAAATATTTTCAGAGCCTATCAACCTAGACCTTCGTAAGATGAATGCTGTTGCGATTGTCGGACCAAACGGCATCGGGAAATCAACCTTTATCAAGTCTATTGTGGACCAGATCCCTTTTATCAAGGGAGAGAAGCGTTTTGGTGCCAATGTTGAGGTTGGTTACTATGACCAGACTCAAAGCAAGCTAACACCAAGCAATAGTGTCCTAGATGAACTTTGGAATGATTTTAAACTAACACCAGAGGTTGAAATCCGTAATCGACTTGGAGCCTTCCTTTTCTCAGGAGATGATGTTAAGAAATCAGTTGGCATGCTGTCAGGTGGCGAGAAAGCTCGTTTACTGCTTGCCAAACTTTCTATGGAAAACAACAACTTTTTAATTCTTGACGAGCCGACCAACCACTTGGATATTGATAGCAAGGAAGTGCTAGAAAATGCCTTGATTGACTTTGATGGGACCCTTCTTTTCGTCAGTCACGACCGTTACTTTATCAATCGTGTAGCCACTCATGTTTTGGAATTGTCCGAAAATGGTTCAACCCTCTACCTTGGGGATTACGACTACTATGTTGAAAAGAAAGCAGAAGTAGAAGCGATTCAGACAGCGGAAGCTTCAACTAGCAATCAAGAAAAAGAAGAAAGTCCAGTTAATGATTATCAGGCTCAGAAAGAAAGTCAGAAAGAAGCCCGCAAACTCATGCGACAAATCGAAAGTTTAGAATCTGAAATCGAAGAACTAGAAAGTAAAAGCCAAACCATTTCTGAACAAATGCTGGAAACCAACGATGCTGAAAAGCTCATGGAATTGCAGGCTGAACTGGACAAAATTAGCCATCGTCAAGAAGAAGCTATGCTTGAGTGGGAAGTATTATCAGAGCAGGTGTAAGAAATGGAACATCTTGGAAAGGTATTTCGTGAATTTCGAACAAGTGGGAAGTACTCCTTAAAAGAGGCGGCAGGTGAATCATGTTCAACCTCTCAGTTATCTCGCTTCGAGCTTGGGGAGTCTGATCTAGCAGTTTCTCGTTTCTTTGAGATTTTGGACAATATTCATGTGACTATTGAAAATTTCATGGACAAGGCTAGAGATTTTCAAAATCATGAACATGTTGCCTTGATGGCACAGATTATTCCGCTTTACTACTCAAATAATATTGCAGGTTTTCAAAAGCTACAAAAGGAACAGCTTGAGAAAGCAAAGAGTTCGACCAATCCCCTCTATTTTGAGCTGAATTGGATTCTGCTACAAGGACTGATTTGTCAAAGAGATGCTCATTACACGATGAGGCAGAGTGATTTGGAAAAGGTAGCAGATTATCTTTTTCAAACAGAAGAATGGACTATGTATGAGTTGATTCTTTTCGGTAATCTCTATACTTTCTACAATGTGGACTATGTGGCTCGGATTGGCAGAGAAGTTATGGAGAGTGAAGAGTACTACAAGGAAATTGGTCGGCATCGTAAACTCGTTTTGATTTTAGCTCTTAACTGTTACCAGCATTGTTTGGAAAACCGTTCCTTTGCGGATGCGGACTATTTTGAGGGCTATGTGGATAAGTTGATTGGAAATGGTATCAAGCTTTATGAGCGCAATATCTTCCATTATCTCAAAGGTTTCGCCCTCTACCAGAGAGACTTGAAAGAAGAGGGTTGTAGTCAGATGCAGGAGGCTATGCATATTTTTGATGTGCTTGGGCTTCCAGAGCAAGTGGCTTACTATCAGGAACATTATGAAAAATTTGTAAATGCTTAAATTTCCCAAATAAGGGAAAAATAAAGAGACTCCTTTCAGTTTTGATACAATAGTTTCAAAATTTGAGAGGGGTTTTTTATATGAATCGACATGCAATCCAGTTGATTAGTCGTGGTGCTATTAATAAAATAGGAAATATGCTCTATGATTATGGAAACAGTGTTTGGTTGGCATCAATGGGAACGATAGGGCAGACTGTTCTTGGGATTTATCAAATTTCTGAACTCGTCACATCGATTCTGGTCAATCCCTTTGGCGGAGTGATTTCAGACCGATTTTCGCGTCGCAAAATTTTGATGACGACAGACTTGATTTGTGGCGTTCTTTGCTTAGCTATTTCTTTCATCAGAGATGATAGCTTGATGATTGCTGCCTTGATTTTTGCCAATATTGTTCAGGCGGTTGCCTTTGCATTTTCTCGTACATCTAACAAAGCCATTATAACTGAGGTTGTAGAGAAAGACGAGATTGTGACCTATAACTCTCGCTTGGAGTTAGTTTTACAGGTTGTAGGAGTCAGTTCTCCGGTGCTTTCTTTTCTCGTTTTACAATTTGCCAGTCTCCATATGACGCTCGTTTTAGATGCCATTAGTTTTTTTATCGCATTTACCTTAGTAGCTTTTCTCCCAAAAAAAGAGACTCAGGAACAAGAGAAAAAGACTTTCAGCTGGAAAAATATTTTTGCTGATATGAAAGAAGGGATTCGCTATATTTGGCGCCAGCAAGAGATCTTTTTCCTTTTGGTAGTAGCTTCCAGTGTTAATTTCTTTTTTGCAGCTTTTGAATTTCTCCTCCCTTTTTCAAATCGACTATACGGGGTAGAAGGAGCTTATGCAACTATTTTAACTATGGGCGCTATTGGTTCGATTATTGGAGCTCTTCTAGCTAGTAAAATAAAGGCAAGTGTTTATAATCTTTTGATTCTATTGGCTTTAACTGGAGTTGGAGTTTTTATGATGGGATTACCACTGCCAACTTTTCTCTCCTTTTCTGGAAATTTAGTTTGTGAACTGTTTATGACGATTTTTAATATTCACTTTTTTACTCAGGTTCAAACCAAGGTTGAGGGGGAATACTTGGGAAGAGTACTAAGCACCATTTTTACCTTAGCCATCCTATTTATGCCGATTGCAAAAGGCTTTATGACGGTGCTACCAAGTGTCCATCTCTCTTCTTTTCTGATAATTGGAAGCGGTGTTATCATCCTGTCTTGTTTATCCCTCGTTTATGTGCGAAGTCATTTTAAAAAAGAGTTATAATTTCTCTTTTTTATAAAATATTTCATTACGAATCATTTTTCAGTCCTTCTCTATTGTGAGGAGGGCTTGCTTTGTGGTAAAATGGGATTATGAATGAAAGAATGAATGAGTTAGTTGCCTTACTCAACCGCTATGCGACCGAGTACTATACGAGTGACAATCCCTCGGTTTCAGATAGCGAGTATGATCGTCTCTACCGAGAGTTGGTTGAGTTGGAAGCCGCCTATCCAGATCAAGTTTTAGCGGATAGTCCAACTCATCGTGTTGGTGGTAAGGTTTTAGATGGTTTTGAAAAATACAGTCATCAGTATCCTCTATACAGTTTGCAGGATGCTTTTTCACGTGAAGAGTTAGAAGCTTTTGATGCGCGTGTGCGAAAGGAATTACCCCAACCGACCTATATTTGTGAGCTGAAAATCGATGGTTTGTCTATCTCGCTTACGTATGAAAAGGGGATTTTGGTTGTTGGTGCCACACGTGGGGATGGTTCTGTTGGTGAAAATATCACCGAAAACCTCAAGCGTGTCAAGGACATTCCTTTGACCTTGCCCGAAGAACTAGATATCACCGTTCGTGGAGAGTGTTACATGCCACGCGCTTCCTTTGATCAGGTCAACCAAGCCCGCCAAGAAAATGGGGAGCCTGAATTTGCTAATCCTCGTAACGCAGCTGCAGGCACCTTGCGTCAGTTGGATACAGCAGTAGTGGCCAAGCGTAATCTTGCTACTTTCCTCTATCAAGAAGCCAGCCCTTCAACTCGTGATAGTCAAGAAAAGGTCTTGGAGCATCTTGAACAGCTTGGTTTTGTAGTTAATCCTAAACGAATATTGGCTCAAAGTATAGATGAGGTATGGGATTTTATCCAAGAAGTAGGACAAGAACGGGAGAAACTGCCTTACGATATCGATGGGGTGGTCATCAAGGTTAACGACCTAGCAGGTCAAGAAGAACTCGGTTTTACCGTTAAAGCACCTAAGTGGGCAGTAGCTTATAAATTTCCTGCTGAGGAAAAAGAAGCTCAACTCCTTTCAGTTGACTGGACAGTAGGTCGTACGGGTGTTGTGACCCCGACTGCCAATCTAACACCTGTTCAGCTTGCTGGCACAACTGTTAGCCGTGCAACTCTTCACAACGTAGATTATATTGCTGAAAAGGATATCCGCAAAGATGATACGGTTATCGTTTATAAGGCTGGAGATATCATCCCTGCTGTTCTGCGTGTGGTAGAGTCTAAACGTGTTTCTGAAGAAAAACTAGATATTCCGACTAACTGTCCGAGCTGTGACAGTCAGTTGCTTCATTTTGAAGATGAAGTGGCTCTTCGTTGTATCAATCCACGCTGTCCTGCCCAAATCATGGAAGGTTTGATTCACTTTGCCTCTCGAGATGCTATGAATATTACGGGTCTTGGTCCATCTATCGTCGAAAAGCTTTTTGCTGCCAATCTAGTCAAGGATGTGGCGGATATTTATCGTTTGAAAGAAGACGATTTTCTCCTTTTAGAAGGTGTCAAGGAAAAGTCTGCTTCTAAACTGTATCAGGCCATTCAAGCATCCAAGGAAAACTCTGCTGAAAAGCTCTTGTTTGGTCTGGGAATTCGCCATGTCGGAAGCAAGGCTAGCCAACTCTTGCTCCAACATTTCCACTCTATTGAAAATCTAGCCCAAGCTGATCCTGAGCAAGTAGCAAGTATTGAAAGCTTGGGTAGTGTGATTGCTCAAAGTCTTCAGACTTTTTTTGCTACAGAAGGGTCGAAGATTCTCTTAGATGAGTTGAAAGATGCTGGAGTTAATCTGGACTACAAAGGGCAGACAGTAGTAGCAGATGCAGCCTTGTCAGGTTTGACAGTTGTATTAACAGGAAAATTGGAACGTCTCACGCGCTCAGAAGCCAAAAGCAAACTTGAAAGTCTGGGTGCCAAAGTCACAGGCAGTGTTTCCAAGAAAACGAATCTTGTAGTAGCAGGAGCAGATGCAGGAAGCAAGCTCCAAAAAGCACAAGAACTTGGTATCGAAGTTCGAGATGAAGCTTGGCTAGAAAGTTTGTAAAGAATAGTTGAAAACTAGATGTTAGATAGTCTGAAACTATCTCTCCTGATGTATTTTTATATCTATTAATGCTATTCTCTATTGTGCTGAAATTCCCGCTAAATTCTTCAGCACCACATAAAAAAATTAAAATTGAAATTAGGAATTAGGAAAAGAAATGTATAGATACCCAGTAGTCATCCATTTTCACCGAAAAAATGGGGATTATGATGCTTGTTCATTCAGTAGAAAACAGGCAGATGTTAAAGAAAATTTGTATTATGAAAATGACTATTTTGGAGCAAAATTCTCCTTTACAGTTACAAGTGCAGAAAGGCTCGATACTCTGACCTTTTCTGTCGAAATAGATGGAAAGACAAAAGATTATCTCCTACGGTTTAACTATTATCCACTGTTGACTGAGGTTTGGATTTTGGATGGTGATGAGACGGTTTATTATTCTGAAAATCCAGCCATTGCAAGTTCTTGCTATAAAGATCGAAACCCGTTTGCTTTTGATAAAGCCTTTCACAGTGAAAGTTTTGATCACCATTGGGGATACCAAGGAGAGTTGGGGTATAGTATCTCTGACTACCAGACAAGCTTTAAACTCTGGGCTCCAACCGCTACAGCAGTCCAAGTGGTCGTTTATGAAAATACAAGTAACGACGCGCCGATTTGGAAAACCTTTAATCTTGAGCGTGGGAATAGCTATTCATACAGTCATAAGTACAATACCATTGGTGTTTGGAGTGTAGATTTAGACGAAAATCTTGCAGGTAAAGCTTATCAGTATCAGATTGAGTTTCCACACCATCAGACTTTGACACGAGATCCTTACACTATTGCTACAAGCCCTGACGGGAAACGTTCCGTCATTCTCTCTCAGCAAGATAGACAGGTAGAAGGATTTAAAGTCAAGCATGGGACAGACGCTCCTTGGCGTTTGGAAAACCCATGTAAAGCGGTTATCTGTGAGATGCACATTCGTGATTTTACAAAATCGCCAACATCTGGAGTTCCAGAAAATCTTCGAGGGACCTTCCTTGGTGCTGCCCAGACAGGAACGACCAACCAATTCGACCAAGCAACCGCCTTTGACTATATCAAAGAACTCGGCTGTAATTATGTTCAGCTCCAACCAATCTTTGATCGCCATAAGGAATACGACGAGGACGGAAATGTAACCTATAACTGGGGTTATGATCCTCAAAACTACAATGCCCCAGAACCAAGTTTCTCTAGTAACCCAGATGATCCTGGACAGGTTATTCGAGACCTCAAGACCATGATTCAGGCATATCACGATGCAGGAATCGGTGTCATTATGGATGTCGTTTATAACCATACCTTCTCAACGGTCGATGCACCTTTCCAAACAACTGTTCCTGATTATTACTATCGTATGAATCCAGATGGAACCTTTCAAAACGGAACAGGTGTTGGAAATGAAACCGCAAGCGAACACGAAATGTACCGTAAGTACATGATTGACTCACTCCTTTATTGGGTGAAAGAATACAATATTGACGGTTTCCGTTTTGACTTGATGGGAATTCACGATGTCAAAACCATGCAGGCAATTCGTTGGGCACTTGATGAAGTTGATCCACGTATTATCACCTATGGAGAAGGTTGGGATATGGGGATCGGTCTTGCGCCTTATGATAAGGCCAAGAAGGACAATGCCTACCAGATGCCAAATATTGGATTCTTCAATGATGATCAGCGTGATGCCATCAAAGGAGGAGAAGTTTATGGTTCAATCAAGGCAGGATTTGTTAGTGGTGCAGCTACAGAACCGATTGTAGCCAAAGCTATTCTTGGTAGCCGAGAGTTGGGCTCATATCTTAGTCCAAACCAAGTTCTTAACTATGTGGAAGCCCATGATAATTACAACTTGCATGATTTGTTAGTAACCCTTCATCCAGATTACAGTTCAGATAAGATTATGCGTCAGGTTGAGACAGCAACAGCGATGAGCGTTCTTATGCAAGGGATGTCCTTTATAGAGTTGGGTCAAGAATTTGGCCGCACCAAACTCCTTGCTACTGGAGAAAATGGTGAGCTGACTCCGGCAGATAGAGAACGCGCCATGAATAGTTATAATGCTCCAGATAGTGTCAACCAGGTCAACTGGGATTTAATCAATGAGAGACAAGAGAGCATTGAATTTATCCGTCAGATTATTCGTCTAAAAACACAAACGCGTGCTTTCTCTTATCCTACATATGAAGAAGTTTATCGTCATGTCTTCGTCCATACAGCTGCTGAAAATAGTGGGTGGATTGTTTACGAAATTCACGGTGCTGCAGAGCATTTATTGGTGGTATTTAATGCCAAGGGAACCTCCTTCTACTTTGAAAATGCAGGAAATCTTGAAATGCTTGTGTCCAACAGTCGTTCTCAAGAGTCTAATGTGATTGATGATATCAGCGTTGCAGTCTTGAAGGTACTTTCATAGTAAATACTACAAAAAGGTTTAGTTAACTCTAGACCTTTTTTATTTTTATTGAAAAACCAATATCTAATAGGAATAAATTTCAAATAATTTGAAGAATCAAGTTTGTGAAAAAAATATCAATATTTTCCAAAAAGGGGTTGTAATTTTCTGAAAATTTGATAAAATAAGTTTTAATCATTTTCAGGAGGAAGAGAATTTGACACATTATCAGAATTTAGTGAATGGAAAATGGAAATCATCAGAGAATGAAATTACCATTTATTCTCCCATCAATCAGGAAAAGCTGGGAACAGTACCCGCAATGAGTCAGGCTGAAGTAGATGAGGCTATGAAAGCAGCGCGTGCAGCTCTCCCAGCATGGCGTGATTTAGCACCAGTTGAGCGTGCAGCCTATTTACATAAGACAGCAGACATTTTGGAACGTGATAAAGAAAAAATTGGTACCATTCTTGCCAAAGAGGTTGCAAAAGGGATTAAAGCAGCCATTGGAGAAGTAGTACGTACAGCAGAATTGATTCGTTTTGCTGCTGAGGAAGGTCTCCGTATCACTGGACAAGCAATGGAAGGTGGCGGTTTTGAAGCTGCAAGTAAAAATAAACTAGCCGTTGTTCGTCGTGAGCCAGTTGGAGTTGTGTTAGCTATCGCGCCATTTAACTACCCAGTCAATCTTTCTGGATCTAAGATTGCTCCGGCCTTGATTGCAGGAAATGTCGTTATGTTTAAACCACCAACACAAGGATCTATTTCTGGTCTCTTGTTGGCTAAAGCATTTGACGAAGCCGGAATCCCAGCAGGTGTCTTTAACACCATCACTGGACGTGGTTCTGAAATCGGAGACTACATCATCGAACACAAGGAAGTGAACTTCATTAACTTTACAGGTTCAACACCGATTGGTGAGCGTATCGGTCGTTTGGCTGGTATGCGCCCGATTATGCTTGAACTTGGTGGGAAAGATGCAGCAATTGTCTTAGAAGATGCAGATTTAGAAAATGCAGCTAAGCAAATCGTAGGTGGTGCCTTTAGCTACTCTGGTCAGCGTTGTACCGCTATCAAACGTGTTTTGGTTGTGGAAAGTGTAGCAGATAGATTGGCTGAATTGCTCCAGGCTGAAGTTGCTAAGCTAACTGTCGGTGATCCATTTGACAATGCAGATATCACACCAGTTATTGATAATGCTTCAGCTGATTTCATCTGGGGATTGATTGAAGAGGCTCAGGAAAAAGGAGCCAAAGCGCTCAGCCCAATCAAACGTGAGAATAACCTTATTTGGCCAGGACTTTTTGATTATGTCACAAGAGATATGAAATTAGCCTGGGAAGAACCATTTGGACCTGTTCTCCCAATTATCCGAGTTGCAGATGCCAATGAAGCACTAGAAATTGCTAATGAATCAGAATTCGGTCTTCAATCTTCAGTTTTTACAAATGACTTTAAGAAGGCGTTTGAAATTGCTGAAAAACTTGAAGTTGGTACCGTTCATATTAATAATAAAACACAACGTGGACCAGATAATTTCCCATTCCTTGGTGTAAAAGGTTCTGGTGCAGGAGTACAAGGAATTAAATATAGTATCGAAGCGATGACAAATGTTAAATCCATTGTTTTTGATGTGAAATAATTTATAAAATTAGGAAATTACCTTCCTGATTTTATTTTTTACTAAAAATACAGTTAAAAATTGATAAAAAACGAATATTATGGTATTATAATAAAAAAATATATGGAAATTGTTTCGTATTCTATTTTCAGGATATCTTTTTTAAAATGCTAGGTAATTTTTTGAAGGCTTTCATAAAAAAATATGATTTCCTTCGTAAATTACTTGAAAGTTATCTTAAAAGAGTGTATAATAGAATTATAGAAAACGCTTACAAAAGAAAGGGGATTGAATGAATAATCAAGAAGCATTAAGAACCTTTACTACAGGTGAGAACTTTCACCTCCAGCATTATTTAGGAGCGCATAGAGAGGAGAAAAACGGAGAAATAGGCTATACCTTTAGGGTTTGGGCACCAAATGCACAAGCAGTTCATCTAGTTGGTGATTTTACTAATTGGGTTGAGAATCAAATTCCTATGGTTCGTAATGAAGCAGGTGTTTGGGAAGTCTTTACGAGTCAAGCTCAGGAAGGTCAGATTTATAAATATCATATCACGCGTGCAAATGGTCACCAGATTATGAAGATTGATCCGTTGGCAGTTTATTTTGAAGCTAGACCGGGCACAGGAGCTGTTTTGACCAATATCCGTGAAAAGAAATGGAAAGATGGTCTTTGGCTAGCACGTCGCAAACGTTTGGGATTTTTCGAGAGACCAGTTAATATATACGAGGCCCATGCAGGATCTTGGAAGAGAAATCCAGATGGTAGTCCCTATACTTTTTCACAACTGAAGGACGAGTTGATTCCATACTTGGTTGAGATGAACTATACACATATTGAGTTCATGCCTTTAATGGCTCACCCACTTGGATTGAGCTGGGGCTATCAACTTATGGGTTACTTTGCTTTTGAACATTCCTATGGCAGACCTGAGGAATTCCAAGATTTCGTTGAAGAGTGTCATATAAATAATATCGGTGTTATCGTAGACTGGGTTCCAGGTCATTTCACTATTAATGATGATGCATTAGCATATTATGACGGCACACCAACTTTTGAATACCAAGATCACAACAAGGCTCATAACTACGGTTGGGGTGCGCTGAATTTTGACCTCGGGAAAAATGAGGTCCAGTCTTTCTTGATTTCAAGTATTAAATTTTGGATTGATTTTTACCACTTAGATGGTATTCGGGTCGATGCAGTGAGCAATATGCTGTATCTAGATTATGATAATGCTCCTTGGACTCCAAACAAAGACGGTGGAAACCTTAACTATGAGGGTTATTATTTCCTTCAACGTTTGAACACAGTGATTAAGTTAGCTCATCCAGATATCATGATGATTGCAGAAGAAAGTTCATCAGCGACAAAGATTACTGGCATGAAAGAAATGGGTGGTCTTGGCTTTGACTATAAATGGAATATGGGCTGGATGAACGATATTCTCCGTTTCTACGAGGAAGATCCGATTTATCGCAAGTATGACTTTAATCTTGTGACTTTCAGCTTTATGTATGTTTTCAATGAAAACTATCTCCTGCCTTTCTCACATGATGAAGTAGTTCATGGTAAGAAGAGTATGATGCATAAGATGTGGGGAGATCGCTACAATCAGTTCGCTGGTCTGCGCAACCTCTACACCTATCAAATTTGTCATCCAGGCAAGAAACTCTTGTTCATGGGTAGTGAGTACGGGCAATTCCTCGAGTGGAAGTCTGAAGAGCAGTTAGAATGGTCTAATCTAGAAGATCCGATGAATGCCAAGATGAAGCATTTCACTTCACAACTGAATCAATTCTATAAAGAGCATCGTTGTCTTTGGGAAATTGATACTAGTTATGATGGTATCGAGATTATCGATGCTGATAATAGAGATCAGAGTGTCCTTTCCTTTATTCGTAAGGGCAAGAAGGACGAAATGTTAGTCTGTGTCTTTAATATGGCACCAGTTGAACGTAAGGACTTTACGATTGGTTTACCTGTTGCAGGTATTTACGAAGAAGTTTGGAATACAGAATTAGAAGAATGGGGAGGTGTGTGGAAAGAGCACAATCAAACAGTTCAGACTCAAGAAGGCTTATGGAAAGATTATGAGCAGACTTTGACCTTTACCCTGCCTGCTATGGGGGCAAGCATCTGGAAGATCAAGCGTCGTTTGAAACCAACCAAGAAAAAAGAATAATGGACTGATGATTATAATTTTTTAGATTTTAAAAACGGATTTACTTGTATTGGACTTGAAACACAAGAGAAATGGATTTCCTATTATTTTTATAAAAAGTTTGACTTCCGACCTTCTTTCGATTTTAACGTTCACATGTCTTTATAAAGGAGTAGAAAATGAAGAATGAAATGCTAGCTTTGATCCTTGCGGGTGGGCAAGGAACTCGTCTCGGAAAACTCACTCAAAGCATTGCCAAACCGGCAGTGCAATTCGGTGGGCGCTACCGTATCATTGACTTTGCTCTTTCCAACTGTGCAAACTCTGGAATCCATAATGTTGGTGTGATTACGCAGTACCAACCTCTTGCTTTGAATAACCATATTGGAAATGGTTCTAGCTGGGGATTGGATGGTATCAATTCAGGTGTCTCTATTTTACAACCTTATTCAGCCAGCGAAGGAAACCGTTGGTTTGAAGGGACTAGTCACGCTATCTACCAAAACATTGACTACATCGACAGTGTTAATCCTGAGTATGTTTTGATTCTTTCTGGTGACCACATCTACAAGATGGACTACGATGATATGCTTCAGTCCCATAAGGATAACAATGCCAGTTTGACAGTAGCTGTCCTAGACGTACCTCTCAAAGAAGCTAGCCGTTTCGGTATCATGAATACAGATGCCAATAACCGTATCGTTGAATTCGAAGAAAAACCTGCGCAACCTAAGTCTACAAAGGCTTCGATGGGGATTTATATTTTTGACTGGAAACGACTTCGCAATATGCTTGTTGCTGCTGAAAAGAGCAATGTGGATATGTCAGACTTTGGGAAGAACGTTATCCCTAACTATCTCGAGTCTGGTGAAAGTGTCTATGCTTATGAATTTAATGGCTACTGGAAAGATGTTGGTACGATTGAGTCACTTTGGGAAGCTAATATGGAGTACATTTCGCCAGAAAATGCCTTGGATAGCCGCAATCGTCAGTGGAAAATTTACTCTAGAAACTTGATTTCACCACCAAACTACTTTGGTGCGCATGCACACGTTGAAGATTCATTGGTCGTGGATGGCTGTTTTGTAGATGGAACTGTAAAACGTTCGATTCTTTCAACAGAAGCACAAGTACGTGAAGGCGCTGAGGTCGTTGATTCTGTCATCATGAGCGGAGCTATTATTGGCCATGGCGCAAAGATTACTCGTGCTATCATTGGTGAGGGTGCCATTATTGCTGACGGCGTAGAGATTGACGGAACGGACGAAGTACAAGTAGTAGGATACAATGAAGTAGTGGGGGTAGCAACAGATGAAGATTGATAAATATTCAGCCATTTTAGGAAACACAGTTGGTTTTCATGATATGTCAACGTTAACAGAACACCGTCCGGTGGCTAGCTTGCCTTTCGGTGGGAAATACCGTTTGATTGACTTCCCCCTTTCCAGTCTTGCAAATGCAGGTGTTCGTAGTATCTTTGGTATTTTCCAACAAGATAATATCAGCTCAGTTTTCGACCATATCCGTTCAGGTCGTGAGTGGGGCTTGTCAACCCTTCTAAGTCACTACTATCTAGGAATTTACAATACTCGTGTTGAAAGCAGTACAGTTGGAAAAGAGTATTACCAACAGCTTCTCACCTACTTGAGACGTTCAGGTTCAAACCAAACCGTTTCGATTAACTGCGATGTGCTGGTGAATATTGACTTGAATCAAGTCTTCCACCTACACAATACAACAAATGGTCCGATCACAGTTGTATATAAGAAACTTCCGAAGAAAGACATTTCAGATGTGAATGCTATCTTAGAAATTGATGAAACTGACCATGTTCGTTCGCACAAACTCTTTGATAACAAATCTACGGATGAACTCTTCAACATGTCTACAGATATCTTTGTTGTGGATACTCCTTGGTTGATTGAACGACTTGAAGAAGAAGCTCAGAAAGAATATCCTGAAAAGTTACGCTATGTTCTTCGTGATTTAGCTGCAAAAGAAGGAGCTTTTGCTTACGAATACACAGGCTACTTAGCGAACATTCATTCTGTTCAGTCCTATTATCAAGCAAACATCGATATGCTTGAATCTAAAAAATTCTACTCTCTTTTCTCACCAAATCAAAAGATTTATACAAAAGTTAAGAATGAAGAACCAACCTACTATGCGAATACTTCAAAAGTAAGAAGTTCTCAGTTTGCTTCTGGTAGTATCATTGAGGGTGAAGTAGTTCAGTCAGTCCTATCTCGTAACATTTATGTTCACAAAGATAGTGTGGTGAAGGACAGCATTCTATTCCCTCGAGTTGTGATTGGTCAAGGTGCCCAAGTTGAATATGCCATCCTAGACAAAGGAGTTGAAGTTGCGGACGGTGTTGTCATTCGAGGCACAGCAGAACATCCAGTTGTAGTTAAGAAGGGTGAAACAGTAACAGAGGACATTTATTCATGAAAATTTTATTTGTAGCGGCAGAAGGAGCACCCTTTTCAAAAACAGGTGGTTTGGGCGATGTTATTGGCGCACTTCCCAAATCACTTGTAAAAGCGGGGCACGAAGTTGCAGTTTTCTTACCTTATTATGATATGGTAGAAGCTAAGTTCGGAGACCAGATAGAGGATGTTCTCCACTTTGAAGTTAGTGTAGGATGGCGTAGACAGTACTGTGGTGTTAAGAAAACGGTTTTGAATGGTGTAACCTTCTACTTCATTGATAATCAGTATTATTTCTTCCGTGGTCATGTCTACGGTGATTTTGACGATGGTGAACGCTTTGCTTTTTTCCAACTGGCTGCTCTTGAAGCCATGGAACGCATCGGCTTTATCCCTGACCTTCTCCATGTTCATGATTACCACACAGCCATGATTCCCTTTTTGTTAAAAGAAAAGTACCATTGGATTCAGGCATATCAAGGAATCAGAACAGTTTTAACCATTCACAATTTGGAATTTCAAGGTCAATTTTCTGAAGGAATGTTATGGGATTTGTTCGGTGTTGGCTTTGAACGCTATGCTGATGGGACCCTTCGCTGGAATGATTGTCTCAACTGGATGAAAGCAGGTATTCTCTACGCGGATCGTGTCTCAACCGTTTCCCCTAGCTATGCGCACGAAATTATGACCAGTCAGTTTGGTTGCGGTTTGGACCAGATTCTTCGCATGGAGTCAGGTAAGGTTTCAGGTATTGTCAATGGTATTGACGCAGATCTTTATAATCCTCAAACAGACCCACTTTTAGACTATCATTTTGATAAGGAAGATTTGTCTGGAAAAGCTCAAAACAAAGCAAAATTGCAAGAGAGAGTTGGGTTACCAGTGCGAGCAGATGTTCCTCTAGTTGGGATTGTCTCTCGATTGACACGCCAAAAAGGTTTTGATGTTGTGGTAGAAAGCTTGCATCGTTTCTTACAGGAGGACGTTCAAATAGTCCTTTTAGGAACAGGAGATCCTGCTTTTGAACATTCCTTCTCCTGGTTTGCGCAAGTCTATCCAGACAAGCTATCAGCAAATATCACTTTTGATGTCAAACTTGCTCAAGAAATCTACGCAGCTTGTGACCTCTTCCTCATGCCAAGTCGTTTTGAGCCATGTGGTTTGTCTCAAATGATGGCGATGCGCTATGGAACTCTACCACTGGTTCATGAAGTGGGTGGCTTGCGTGACACTGTTCAATCCTTCAATCCGATAGAAGGAACTGGAACTGGATTTAGCTTTGATAATTTAACACCATACTGGCTTAACTGGAGTTTCCAAACAGCCTTGGATGTTTATAAGTACCAGCCGGAAGTTTGGAGAAATCTACAAAAACAAGCTATGGAATGTGATTTCTCATGGGATACAGCCTGCAAATCTTACCTGGACTTGTACCATAGTTTAGTCAACTAATAGATAAAATCGTATGATTCTTTCATACGATTTTTGGGCTGTTTAGAAAGGAAAGCTTATGTCTCAAGAAAAAGGCTTGTGTGTCATGGACGTTGACGGCACCCTGATAGCAGAAGAGGTGATTGATCTTTTAGGAAAAGAAGCAGGTTGCGAAGAAGAAATATCGCAGATCACAAGCCAGGCAATGCGAGGTGAACTGGACTTTGAAAGGAGTTTACGAGCGAGAGTGGCTTTGTTAGAAGGTCTTCCGATTTCAGTCTTTGATACTGTTTTCAAATCCATTCATCTGTCTAAGAATGCTCAAGAATTTATCTCCATACTTCAAAAGAAGGGTATTCTAGTCGGTCTAGTGTCTGGTGGATTTGCACCAATAGTTGAGAGATTAGCAAAGCCTCTTGGGATCACTTATTACTCTGCAAATCAGTTAGAAGTCAAAGACGGTTTTTTAACAGGTCGACTAGTTGGTGAAATTGTGACAGGTCAAGTAAAAAAAGCTACGCTTGAGATTTGGAGAAAGGAATTAGGACTTTCCAAAGAAAGAACGATTGCCATCGGTGATGGTGCCAATGACCTATTAATGTTGAAATCAGCAGGTCACGGAATAGCCTTTTGTGCCAAAGTGGTCGTAAAAACAGAGATAGCTTCTCATATAGATACGAGGGATTTTTTAGAAGTTCTACCTTTGATTGATTTCTTAGAATGAGAGGGAACTATGAAAATTGTAATTGCACCCGATTCTTTTAAAGAGAGTTTGACGGCAGAAGAGGTCGCTCAAGCTATAAAAAGGGGCTTCCAAAAATCGATAGCAGATGTAGAATGTCTGCTTTGCCCTGTAGGTGATGGTGGGGAAGGAACTGTAGATGCTATTCGACATTCTCTTGAACTAGAAGAAAAATGGTTCCAAGTGACAGGACCTTTTGGCCTAAAAGAATCAATGCGCTATTTTCAAAAAGGCCAAATAGCGCTCTTTGAAGTTGCTGACTTGGTTGGTTTAGGAAAGATTCCGCAGGAGAAACGAAACCCTCTTCACATCCAAACCAGAGGTATCGGAGAGTTGATTCGCCATCTCGTTGATCAAGGGATGAAAGAAATCTATATCGGTGTAGGTGGTACGGCAAGTAATGACGGTGGGATAGGCATTGCCGCTGCTTTGGGTTATCGTTTTTATGATAAGAATGGAAAGGAATTGCCAGCTTGTGGTCAGACTTTGCTTGAGTTCGAGTCAGTTTCAGACAGCGAGTTATATAGGATTCCTGAAGATGTGAAAATCCGCATTTTAGCAGATGTCGTGAGCCCTCTATGTGATCATCAAGGGGCAACCTATACATTTGGAAAACAAAAGGGCTTGGATCCTGCTTTGTTTGAGATAGTAGATCTGGCTATACAGCGGTTCTATGAAAAACTTTCGCCATCAACCTTATCTCTTAAAGGAGCGGGAGCTGGTGGTGGGATTGCGGCTGGGCTCTGTGCCTTTGCTGAGGCCACTATCGTATCTGGGATTGACACTTGCTTAGATTTGATTGACTTTGACAAGAAAGTTGCAGGGGCCGACTTGGTTATCGTTGGAGAAGGTAGACTGGACAGTCAAAGCTTTGTTGGAAAAGCTCCTATCGGTGTAGCAAAAAGAACCCCTAGCGGAGTTCCTGTTATTGCTATTTGTGGTAGTCATGCTGACGATTTGCCTCCCCTACCATTCGAAAATATACAAGCAGCCTTTTCCATTTTAGAGAAAAGTGAAACTTTGGAAGAGAGTCTGAAAAACGCAAGTCTCTATTTGGAGCACACAGCTACTAATATTGGTCGTTTATTAAATATGAGAAATCATTAACCAAACCATTTTTTCCAGATGGATTTTTTAGGTGGCTCTGCCTTTTTCTCTTCCCAGAGGCTTGAGAATGCAAGTCTAAGGTCCTTTTCGTCTACTTGAACAGGTTCGTTTGTGTGAATGACAAGACCAAAAGGAGAGGTGATATGATCGTCTGAAACAATAGTCGCCTGACAGTTACTTTCTTTTGCTTGTTTTAAGTAAAAGACCTGTTTGTCAAACTCGATATTTGGTGAGATTTTCACAAAAAGTTCCTCTACCTTTTCTTGAAAACCCTCTAAAATAGAGAAAAATCCATGTTCTAATTCAGAACTATTGGCAGTACTGATATCCGCGTAGCCAAGAACTCTTTCCTCGAAAGTGCCGAGATAGCGGCGCTGTTCGTCAGGGTTTATTTTCGGCCCACCATGAGCTTTTTCTAGTAGTTGTTTTGATAAATCTGTCATAAAAACAGTATATCACAAAAATCGCAAGAAAACAGACAAAAGAAAGCGATTACTTTATAAAGTTAAGGAAAATTTGCACAAAGATAACGTTTTTTCTTGAAAAACGCTTATTTTTAAGGTATCATAGAGGTGTAAAAAATTTAACTCAAAGGAGAGTAAAAAATGTCAATTATTACTGATGTTTACGCTCGCGAAGTCCTAGACTCACGCGGTAACCCAACACTTGAAGTAGAAGTTTATACTGAATCAGGTGCTTTCGGACGTGGTATGGTTCCATCAGGAGCTTCTACTGGTGAACACGAAGCAGTTGAACTTCGCGACGGTGACAAATCTCGTTACGGTGGTCTTGGTACACAAAAAGCTGTTGACAACGTAAACAACATCATTGCTGAAGCAATCATCGGCTACGATGTACGTGACCAACAAGCTATCGACCGTGCTATGATCGCACTTGACGGTACTCCTAACAAAGGTAAATTGGGTGCAAACGCAATTCTTGGTGTGTCTATCGCTGTAGCTCGTGCTGCTGCTGACTACCTTGAAATCCCACTTTACAGCTACCTTGGTGGATTCAACACTAAAGTTCTTCCAACTCCAATGATGAACATCATCAACGGTGGTTCTCACTCTGACGCTCCAATCGCTTTCCAAGAATTCATGATTGTACCTGCTGGTGCACCATCATTCAAAGAAGCTCTTCGTTGGGGTGCTGAAATCTTCCACGCTCTTAAGAAAATCCTTAAATCTCGTGGTTTGGAAACAGCCGTAGGTGACGAAGGTGGATTCGCTCCTCGTTTCGAAGGAACTGAAGACGGTGTTGAAACTATCCTTGCTGCGATCGAAGCTGCTGGATATGTTCCTGGTAAAGACGTATTTATCGGATTTGACTGTGCTTCATCAGAATTCTACGATAAAGAACGTAAAGTTTACGACTACACTAAATTCGAAGGTGAAGGAGCTGCTGTACGTACTGCTGCAGAACAAATCGACTACCTTGAAGAATTGGTAAACAAATACCCAATCATTACTATCGAAGATGGTATGGACGAAAACGACTGGGACGGTTGGAAAGCTCTTACTGAACGTCTTGGTGGTAAAGTTCAATTGGTTGGTGACGACTTCTTCGTAACAAACACTTCTTACCTTGAAAAAGGTATTGCAGAAGGTGCTGCTAACTCAATCCTTATCAAAGTTAACCAAATCGGTACTCTTACTGAAACATTCGACGCTATCGAAATGGCGAAAGAAGCTGGTTACACTGCCGTTGTATCACACCGTTCAGGTGAAACTGAAGATTCAACAATCGCTGACATCGCAGTTGCAACTAACGCAGGACAAATCAAGACTGGTTCACTTTCACGTACAGACCGTATTGCTAAATACAACCAATTGCTTCGTATCGAAGACCAACTTGGTGAAGTAGCTGAATACCGTGGATTGAAATCATTCTACAACTTGAAAAAATAAAATAGTTCAGTGAACTATTTTATCCCGAACCTTGAAATTCAAAAGTTCGGCCGTTGATTTAACAACGTTTTTAGCCCCTCGGATTTTTTCCGAAGGGCTTTTTTTCTGTTCAGGGGGCAAAAAGGGGGCTGAGATTATGGTATAATAGACAAAAACACTTGTATTAGAAAGAAATTATGTCTAAAGAAATTGATATTGAGTACTATCACCAACTAGCCTTGCAAAAGCAAAAAGAGCACCGAAAAGTCTTAGCCAATCTAAAGAAAAAACCTCCTAAAAACTTAGATAAGATAGCCCAGCAAATTCACCAAGAAGTTTTTTCTGAGATTGATTGCACTGCCTGCGCTAACTGTTGCAAGACTTTGGGGCCCGACTTTAAAGAAGCAGATATCACCCGTATCGCTAAGTACTTTAAGATGAAATTACCGGCTTTTGAAGCGGAATTCCTTCAGGTGGATGAAGATGGTGATAAAGTTTTCAAATCCATGCCTTGCCCCTTTCTAGGAGGAGATAATCTCTGCTCAATCTACGACGTTCGTCCCAAGGCCTGTCGTGAATTCCCCCATACAGATCGGAAAAAGATCCATCAAATCAACCATTTGACGATTAAGAATACCTTGACCTGCCCAGCAGCCTATCTCTTTGTTGAGAAATTAAAAGATAAGTTATAGATTTTACACCTTTAAATCTTGTACAAAAATTCTGGGGCGGAAGTATCTTATATCTGTTAGACTATAGTTAGAATTGAACACGGCCTAAAAGCTGTGTGAAAAAGATGAAATTTTTTCGGAGCAGGAGCCCCTCCGTCAATTTTCCAATTTTCACTTTGCTTTTAACGGTCTTAGTATCTTTTGTGAGGTGAAAAAGAATATGATGCATCAATTCAATCGAACCATGGAATATCTGGAAAGTAAGTTGGACGCAGAAGTGGATTTGCAGAAATTCCAGCAGCTATCAGGCTATTCTTATGCTCTCTTTAGCAGGCTTTTTTCCATCCTAGCAGATATGACTTTAGCAGAATACTTGCGCAATCGCAGGCTGTCAGAAGCTGTGACGGACTTGCGGGAAGGCTCTGAGAAAGTCATTGACATAGCGATGAAATACGGCTATGAGTCTGCGGATGCCTTCAGCGCAGCCTTTAAGAAATTCCATGGGGCAACACCCTCAGAAGTTCGAAATGGAAAACCTTATCGGATCTTTCCTAGACTTCAATTATCCTTAAAAATCACAGGAGGAAAGAACATGGATATCAAGATTCAAAAGAAGCCTGCTTTTACCGTGGCAGGCGTCCTATTGGAGGCTATTGACAATAGCAAATGCCCGTCTGCTTGGGAGAATCTCTATAACAATCACAGCTTGGAAAGCCTAGAGAGTCTAGGGAGTGGCCAATCCTTTGGCGTCTGCTCGGATGTCAAAGAAGGCGAAATCATCAACTATATGGCTGCTTATGATGTGACGGATAAAACTAAAGCAGAAGAACTAGGTCTGTCCATCAAAGATGTCCCAGCTGCTGAATATGCTATCGTACCAGTCAAAGGCCCTATACCTGCTAGCATTCACAATGCTTGGAAATATGTCTTGGAGGTCTTTTTCCCAGAAACTGGCTATCGCCACTCAGGCTCACCAGACTTCGAAGTCTATACCGAAGGTGACATGTCGTCACCAGACTATCAAATGGAACTATGGATACCAGTGATTAAGAACTAGAACATTTTCTGACTTTTTATAAAGATGCAAATCGAACTCTGTAGAAGATATCTTTTACAGAGTTTTTAATTGTTGACATTCATGTCTGTAAACAAACAGACCATATTTTTTGTTTGGATTTTATGGGGAATGCGAATAGTTTTCTCGGTATAATAGTCCCATAGAAGATAAGGAGGCAGGAATATGCAGATGTATTTTGGAGATGTATCACTTTGCTATAGCTATTCATTGATAATGGCACTGGATGGCTATGGCTATGACTTTAAAGCAGAGTTTTTAGAGGCAATTATGGTGATGGGAAATGGCGCTAGTATCGTAAAGGAAGATGAGCAGCACCCTCTAGTATTCTTTGATAATGGAATGCCAGACCTTTCCATCTCACATTCCTTAAAAATACTATGTTTTGACTATGAGGATTTCTATCTAAAAAATGGAACAGAAGTAGATTTGGAAGAGATTAAAGGAAAGTTGGAAACGTTTCTGTCCAATGGACCAGTCGTACTGGGTCCTCTTGATATGGGCCACTTGACTTACAATCCAAATCACACAATGCTTTATGGTGTAGATCACTTTGTAATAGTGTATGCTGTTGATGGTCAGTATCTCTATTTGCATGATCCAGCTGGTTTTGCCTGTATGAAGGTTGCTTTTAATGACATTTTAGAAGCTTGGAAGGCAGAAGCTATTGACTATAAGCGTGGAGCATACTCCATGTGGGGAAATTTTAAGAAGGTCAAGAGTCCTAGTCAAACTCAAATCTATCAAGAAACGGCGAGGATTATGAGATCCAGATATCTGGATGGACAAAGTAATGTCTTGGAATGTTATGCAAAAGCAGTTGCTGAAAACGGCTTAAATACGGAGCAAAAGCAATTGCATCAGTATTTCAGCTTTAAACTTGCTGCTGTTCGAAATCTCTATCTCAGTAAATTCTTAAAAGACCATGATCCCGAAGGGGCAAGATTAAAAGAGGAATTGGCTTCTTTATTTGGTCAAGCTCACCTTTCGTGTTTAAAAGAAGATTACCAAGAATTAGCCCACTTGCTCTATCAGATAGCTGAAGTGGATGGTCGTTTTAGAGATTTATATGTAAAGTAGTGACTATAAGCATAAAAAAATAGTTAGTAAAAGCAGCTTTTCGTAAAATGAAGAACTGCTTTTTGATTATGGTATAATGAAGTAAGAAAATAGCTTATTCTAGTTGAAGATGAAGGGAGAACTCCCATGCCTAGACCAAAAACGAAAGAGGAGCTAGTGTTAGCCTCTAAGGAAAACTATGAAAAGCTCAATCACCTTATATCTAAATTAAGTGAAGAGGAGCTACGGATTCCTTTTGATTTTTCAAAAGACAAAAAGAAAAAAGAAGCTCACTGGAATAGAGATAAAAATCTACGGGATGTTTTGATCCATCTATATGAATGGCAGCAATTACTTTTAACTTGGGTACATTCTAATCAAAAAGGTCAAGAAAGAACTTTTCTCCCTGAACCTTATAATTGGAAAACTTATGGGGAAATGAATGTCGCTATTTGGAAGAAGCATCAGAAAACGTCCGTAGAAGAAGCGACCAAACTCCTCAATCAATCGCATAAAAAGGTTTTAGAGTTAATGGAAGGCTTCAGCAATGACGAATTGTTCACAAAAGGTACCTATAAATGGACGGGTGGGACAAGTCTAGGTTCCTACTTTGTCAGTAGCACCTCCAGTCACTATGACTGGGCTCTGAAAAAACTCAAAGCTCATCAGAAAAATTGTAAGAAACGTTAATTGAAGAGTTTATGAAGGTTGGAAAATCTTCTTCTAAGCTTCGAATAGCTTAGTTCTCGTGATTTTTGAGCTCTTCTAGCTTTAGAATCCTTCAAAAATTAAAATTTAAAGCTGTCATAGACTTAGAATAGATCTAAAAAATATATACAAATGCAATTCTAAACTTAGAATTGAATTTATATTAAAGTGATTATACTGTTCGATACTTAGAATGACTTGATTCTGAGAAATGTTGACTAGAAAATGGATCGAATGGCTTTTTTCTGATATAGGATGATAGATAGATGGGTGAGATGATGAACATACAAAAAGAGAAAGTTAGAAAAGAGTTGATGTCCCTCTGTTTGGGAGAGTTCACAGCCGTCCTATCTATTTGGTTTTGTTTTTTCCTTTTGAAAAATAGGCTTGGTGATTGGAATGGTTTGATCTCTATTCTTCATCCGTTGTCTTTACTGACATTTATTTTGCTTCAAGGTTCAATCTATTGGGCGATTTTGATTAGAAGACTCTCGAAACCTCAGTTCGGAAGTGAAAATGTCCCTAAACTATATGGTGTGCTCAGAATACTAGACCTCGTTTTACTTATTTCAGGCTTTCCTTTTATTGTCTGGAATGCACAGAGTGTCCTAGTGACTATCTTAGCCACGTTGATACAGCTTTTTGCCCTTATCGAATGGGTTAATTATTTCCTCCTACGCCTATCTTATAGTTTGAACCCTCTTGTTTTATGGAAACGAATTACCAAGGGAAAACTTGAAAAAAGCAGAATAGCCAAGGAGTTGGGGTAGGGGGAATGAATGTATGTTTTAGATACTATCAATATAAAACTTTAGTTGACGTTAAATAATATTAAAAATGAGTAGGAGAATATCTATGTCTGTAGGGTTAATGGTTGGTTATAATTGGTGGACTATAGGAGAAGGGAGTCTTTTTAATTCATTCTTTTCGACTATTTATGTTCGCTTAGAGAATAATGAGTGGGGAAGTAGATACCCAGTAATAATGAATAAGCTTTACTGGGGAGATGTTCCTTTTGAATCTGTTGAAAGAGGAATAGCTGAGTTGGTATCTATCCAAGAGGAGTTGAAAAAATTTCTCCCTCAGGATGTTATATGGGATTTTGAAGATTTGTCACTCACTCCTCCTTGGGGAAATAATATCGCAGAGCATATAACAAATTTATCACATTATTTCATAACGAGTTCCGGAAAAGATTTAATAGAAGTTTTGCTGACTAGTTTTAGATTTGCACTTGAGCACGGTCAAAATGTGAGTGTAAAAAGTATTTGAAACTCAATAAATCAAAGGTTCATTTATGCTATAATGTTCTTAATGAATTTTCAGAAAGGAAACTCAATGTCCTACAAATTTCTACTTTTCGATCTCGATCACACCTTGCTTGATTTTGATGCTGCTGAGGATGTGGCACTGACGCAACTTTTAAAAGAAGAAGGAGTTGCAGACATTCAAGCCTATAAAGACTATTATGTTCCTATGAACAAGGCTCTCTGGAAGGACTTGGAACAAAAGAAAATCAGTAAACAAGAACTGGTTAACACGCGCTTTTTACGTTTGTTTGCTCATTTTGGACTGGAGAAAGACGGTAGGTTACTTGCTCAGCGTTACCAGTTTTTTCTAGCCCAGCAAGGACAAATCCTTTCGGGAGCTCATGAACTTTTGGACTGTCTCATTGAGCGTGATTATGAGCTGTACGCTGCGACAAATGGCATTACTGCTATTCAGACAGGTCGTTTGGCTCAATCAGGTCTGGCTCCCTATTTCAACCAAGTCTTTATCTCCGAGCAGTTGCAAACGCAAAAACCTGATGCACTATTCTATGAAAAAATTGGTCAACAGATTACTGGATTTTATAAAGAAAAGGCCCTTATGATTGGAGATTCTCTAACCGCCGACATTCAAGGTGGCAATAATGCTGGTATTGATACTATCTGGTACAATCCCCATCATCTGAAAAACAAGACGCAAGCCCAGCCGACTTATGAAGTTCATTCTTACCAAGATATACTGGATTGTTTGGATACTATGTAGTACTTTTTCTAAGAGGGGATGATATGGAAACTAAAGTCATTGAAGAGATTGACAACTTACTAAATCTCATAGAGCAGTATCAGTTAAAAGGTGTGGTTGCTCAAGTAAATTCGTTAAAAGAGTTAAAGTATATCATAAGCAATCATATAGAGTTAAGTACTCGAGAGAAGATGAATATCCACTATTCACTCTTTCTCCCTAGGGGTGGTTTATCTGAACTCTACTATATGGACGCTAATCTTGAACGGATGATGTCTGTAAATAATCAACTTTCCTATTCTATTGATACAATCGAAAAGTTTTTAATGGCTGATTGATACTGTGAATAGTAATGTCAAATAATAGGGTCAATAACAGTATATATAAGAACTGTAAAAAGTGGTTTAGATAGCCACTTTTTGCTATAATAGAAGCAGTAAAAACGAAGGAATAGTAAACGATGGCAAGACCAGAACTTTCTCTTTATGAACCATTGTATACACTAAAGGAAGTTGATCAAAATATCTGGATAGCAGATGGTGACTTGATACAAATGGATATGAAGGTCTTCAAACTACCTTTTCAGACACGTATGACAGTGATAAAGTTAAACGATGGAAAACTCTGGATTCATTCTCCTATTGCGCCAAATGAGGAGCTCTTTACTGAACTGGACGCTTTGGGCAAAGTTGCTTACCTAATTTCACCCAATAAGATTCACTACGCCTATATTGCAGATTGGAAAAAAAGATATCCTTATGCACAAGCATGGTCTAGTCCAGGAGTTGAAGAGAGAGCAAAAAGTCAGAATGTCATGGTGGAATTTGATGCTCCTTTAACTGATAAGGCACCTGACTTATGGTCTGATGAGATTGATCAACTTATTTTTAAGGGAAGTTCTGTCATCGAAGAGGTCGTGTTTTTTCATAAATCGACTAAAACACTCATTGTAACGGACCTTATAGAGAATTTTGAACCAGAAAAGATAGCTAGTCCAATCCGAAGAAAAATTTATCGTTTAGCCCGTGTAACAGTCCCTGATGGGCAAACTCCTATCGATTATAGGATGACTTTTTTTAGAAGACAAATAGAGGCAAAGGTTTCCTTTTCCCGTATGTTAAACTGGAAACCGGATAAGATCATTCTTGCACATGGTTTATGCTTTTTTAAAAATGGTACGGATGAATTAAGACGTGCTTTTAGATGGATACGATAAAGGAGAGAAAGATGCAACATTCGTCTTGGCATGCTTTGATTAAGGAGCAATTACCTGAAGGTTATTTTGGGAAAATCAATCAATTTATGGAACAGGTCTATGCTCAGGGAATTGTCTATCCACCTAAGGAAAAAGTTTTTCAGGCTCTCTTGACTACACCACTTGAAGAAGTGAAGGTGGTGATTCTAGGGCAAGACCCCTATCACGGGCCAGGTCAGGCGCAGGGCTTGAGTTTTTCTGTACCCGATGCTATTCCAGCGCCACCGTCCTTGCAAAATATCTTGAAAGAATTGTCAGATGATATCGGGGTTAAGAAATCTCATGATTTGACGTCTTGGGCTAAGCAAGGAGTCTTACTTCTTAATGCTTGCTTGACGGTCCCTGCTGGTCAGGCAAATGGTCATGCTGGGCAGATATGGGAGCCTTTTACTGATGCCGTGATTCGGGTTGTCAATAATCTAGACAGACCTGTAGTCTTTGTACTCTGGGGTGCTTATGCACGCAAGAAGAAGGCCTTGGTTACCAATCCTCACCACTTGATTATCGAATCAGCCCATCCTAGTCCTTTATCAGTTTACAGAGGATTTTGGGGTTCCAAGCCTTTTTCCAAGGCCAATGCATTCTTAATAGAGACAGGACAAGAGCCAATCGATTGGCTTAGATAAGGAGATAATATGCCTCAGTTAGCGACGATTTGCTACATTGATAACGGAAAAGAACTGCTCATGCTCCATCGCAATAAGAAGCCCAACGATGTCCATGAAGGCAAATGGATTGGTGTGGGTGGAAAGCTAGAGCGAGGTGAGACTCCACAGGAATGTGCAGCGCGTGAAATCCTCGAAGAAACAGGGCTCAAAGCCAAGCCAGTACTTAAAGGTGTTATCACTTTTCCTGAATTTACGCCAGATTTAGACTGGTACACCTTTGTTTTTAAGGTGACAGAGTTCGAGGGTGACTTGATTGACTGCAATGAGGGGACCTTAGAATGGGTTCCCTATGATGAAGTCTTAAGCAAGCCAACTTGGGAGGGTGATCACACCTTTGTTGAGTGGCTTTTAGAAGATAAACCTTTCTTTTCAGCAAAGTTTGTTTATGATGGGGATAAATTGTTGGATACCCAAGTTGATTTCTATGAATAAAGGAGAAAGCAGATGCTACTAATCAAAAATGGTCGTGTAATGGATCCCAAGTCTGGTTTGGATCAAGTGTGTGATGTTTTAGTGCAAGATGGGAAAATTGTCAAAATAGCTGCCGAAATCAAGGAAGAAGGAGCAGAGCTAATTGATGCTACGGGCCTTGTTGTTGCGCCTGGACTAGTCGATATCCATGTTCATTTCCGTGAACCTGGTCAAACTCATAAAGAAGACATTCATACTGGGGCCCTAGCAGCCGCTTCAGGTGGCTTTACAACCGTTGTCATGATGGCTAATACTAGTCCAACCATTTCGGACGTAGAGACTTTGAAAGAAGTTCTCCAGTCTGCTGCCAAGGAAAAGATTAACGTCAAGACAGTTGCGACTATTACCAAGAACTTTAATGGCCAAGACTTGACAGACTTTAAGGCTCTTTTAGAAGCTGGAGCCGTTGGTTTTTCAGATGATGGAATTCCGCTTGAAAGTAGTAAAGTGGTTAAGGAAGCAATGGTAGAAGCCAAAAAACTCAATACCTTTATCTGCCTTCATGAGGAAGATCCAGGTTTGAATGGAATTCTTGGCTTTAACGAAAACATCGCTAAAGAACATTTCCATATCTGTGGAGCGACAGGAGTGGCTGAGTACGCTATGATTGCGCGCGATGTTATGATTGCCTATGCAACCAAGGCCCATGTTCACATTCAGCATTTGTCTAAGGAAGAAAGTGTCAAGGTGGTGGAGTTTGCTCAAGGACTAGGTGCGCAGGTCACAGCAGAAGTAGCGCCACAGCATTTCTCTAAGACAGAAGCTCTTCTTTTAACTCAAGGAAGCAATGCCAAAATGAATCCTCCACTTCGTTTGGAGTCAGACCGTCGTGCCGTTATCGAAGGTCTCAAGTCAGGTGTTATCACAGTTATCGCAACGGACCACGCGCCTCACCATGCAGATGAGAAAAATGTTGAAGATATCACCAAAGCACCATCTGGTATGACAGGTTTGGAAACCTCTCTTTCTCTTGGTTTGACTTATTTGGTGGAAGCTGGTGAGTTGAGCTTGATGGAATTGCTAGAAAAAATGACTGTCAATCCAGCCAAGCTTTACAACTTTGAAGCAGGTTACTTGGCTGAGAATGGTCCAGCGGATATCACTATCTTTGACGCTAAGGCTGACCGCCTTGTGGACTCCCATTTTGCGTCAAAAGCAGCTAATTCCCCATTTATCGGTGAAACTTTAAAAGGGCAGGTTAAATATACCATCTGCAAGGGACAAATTGTCTACCAAAACTAGATGGGATTCTGCTCTAGAAACTATAAGAATAGAGAGCGTATATGTATCCAACCCATCAATTTAAAGACAAGTTTGTCTTATTTCTTAAGATATTTTTCCCTATTCTGATCTATCAATTTGCCAATTATTCTGCCTCTTTTGTTGATACAACCATGACTGGGCAGTACAATACCATGGACTTGGCGGGGGTGTCAACCGCAACGAGTCTATGGAATCCTTTCTTTACTTTTTTAACAGGGATTGTTTCGGCCATGGTTCCCATCATAGGCCATCATCTGGGACGGGGCAAAAAGGAAGAAGTAGCATCTGATTTTTACCAATTTATCTACTTGGCTTTCGGACTGTCTTTGGTCTTGCTTGGAATGGTAGTATTCTTAGCGCCACCTGTCTTAACCAACATCGGACTAGAAGCTCAAGTGGCGGCAGTTGCAGTTTCCTATCTTTGGTACCTGTCTATTGGAATTATTCCCTTGTTGCTGTTCAGTGTCATTCGCTCTTTGTTGGATTCTCTTGGATTGACCAAGCTATCTATGTACCTCATGCTCCTATTACTTCCGCTCAATAGTGGTTTTAACTATCTCTTGATATATGGAGCTTTCGGTTTCCCTGAGCTTGGTGGCGCAGGAGCAGGACTAGGAACTTCACTAGCCTATTGGGTTTTATTGGGGATTTCTATTCTTGTTTTATTCAAACAAGAAAGGTTAAAAGCGTTACATCTTGAAAAACGCATTCCACTAAATATAGATAAAATCAAGGAAGGTGTTCGATTAGGTCTACCAATCGGGGGAACCGTATTTGCTGAAGTAGCCATTTTCTCCGTGGTTGGACTAATCATGGCTAAGTTTTCATCGCTCATCATTGCCAGTCACCAGTCAGCTATGAATTTTTCGAGTCTCATGTACGCTTTTCCCATGAGTATTTCCTCTGCTATGGCGATTGTTGTGTCTTACGAGGTGGGGGCTAAACGTTTTGAGGATGCAAAAATCTATGCTCGTCTAGGGAGAGTAACCGCCCTTATTTTTGCAGGTCTTACCCTGTCCTTTCTCTACATTTTTAGAGATCGTGTAGCAAGTCTATACGGAAATGACCCTCAGTTCATTGAAACCACGGCTGTTTTCCTGACATACAGTCTCTTTTTCCAGTTAGCTGATACCTTTGCGGCTCCGCTCCAAGGAATTTTAAGAGGGTATAAGGACACTATCGTTCCTTTCTATCTTGGCTTAATCGGATATTGGGGAGTAGCGATACCACTAGGATATCTACTAGATCAAGTAACTGACTTAGGGGCATTTGCCTACTGGATTGGGTTAATTGCCAGCTTGATTGTTTCTGGTTGTTTGTATCAATGGCGTTTGAAAACCGTAATGAAAAGATTGAGCTAATTTTAAGAAATTATCCTGAAAAACAACTTTGTGAAAAAATGCTCTAACTAGAGAGAATCCCTGTTTTAACAGGGATTTATTTTTTTATATTGTGAAATTTTATTAGCCATATACTTTGACAGTGTATACTAAAAAAGGTAAAATAGTAAGGTAAGTACAAAGTTAGAAAGGCAAGATTATGTCAACTTTAGATAAGAATCTTTTGCTAGAGATGTTCCGTAAGATGGAAGAAATCCGTCGCATGGACTTAAAAATTGCTCAGTTAGTGAAAAAGGGGAAAGTTCCTGGTATGACTCACTTTTCTGTCGGAGAGGAAGCTGCTAACGTCGGAGCGATGCTGGCTCTTAATCCAGATGATCTGATTACCTCAAATCACCGTGGACATGGACAGGCTATTGCCAAAGGGATTGACCTCAATGGAATGATGGCTGAAATCCTCGGGAAATACACTGGAACCTGTAAAGGAAAAGGTGGTTCTATGCATATCGCTGACCTGGGTGCTGGGAACCTTGGTGCAAATGGTATCGTTGGTGGTGGTATGGGAATCGCTGTTGGTGCAGCCCTCAGTCAGCAAATGCAACATACTGGTAAAATCGTTGTCTGCTTCTTTGGAGATGGTGCGACCAACGAAGGTGTTTTCCACGAAGCAGTGAACATGGCTTCTATTTGGAAACTTCCTGTTATTTTCTACTGCATTAACAACGGTTATGGGATTTCTGCGGATATCAAGAAAATGACCAATGTGGAGCATATCCATCAACGTAGTGCGGCATATGGAATTCCTGGAATGTTTATCGAAGATGGAAACAATGTCATCGACGTTTATGAAGGATTTAAGAAAGCCGTAGATCATGTTCGTGGTGGCAATGGCCCAGTCTTGATTGAAAGTGTAACCTATCGCTGGCTTGGTCACTCATCATCTGACCCTGGTAAATATCGTACGCGTGAAGAAGTGGAATTGTGGAAACAAAAAGACCCAATCGAAAATCTTCGCAAATACCTCATCGAAAACAATATTGCAAGTGTAGAAGAATTGGAAGAAATTCAAGCACAAGTCAAGGAAGCGGTAGAAGCTTCTGTTAAATTTGCGGAAGAAAGCCCATTCCCACCACTAGAATCAGCATTTGAAGATATTTACGCAGACTAAGGAGAAAGAGATAAAAATGGAAACAAAAACAATGTCGTTCCGTGACACCATTATCCTTGCTATGTCTGAGGAAATGCGTCGCGATGAAAATGTGTTCTTGATGGGAGAAGACGTCGGTGTCTTCGGAGGAGACTTCGGTACTTCTGTTGGAATGCTCGAAGAATTTGGTCCAGAACGCGTTCGTGACTGTCCGATTTCTGAAGCAGCAATTTCTGGAGCAGCAGCAGGAGCAGCCATGACAGGACTTCGCCCAATCGTTGATATGACCTTTATGGATTTCTCAGTCATTGCCATGGACAATATCGTCAACCAAGCTGCTAAAACACGTTATATGTTTGGTGGTAAAGGTCAGGTTCCAATGACTGTACGTTGTGCAGCTGGTAACGGAGTTGGTTCTGCGGCCCAGCACTCGCAATCTCTAGAGTCTTGGTTTACACACATCCCTGGTCTCAAGGTTGTAGCTCCAGGTACGCCTGCTGACATGAAAGGACTGCTCAAGTCTTCTATCCGTGATAACAACCCAGTTATCATTCTTGAATACAAGTCCGAATTTAACCAAAAGGGGGAAGTGCCAGTTGATCCAGACTATACAATCCCACTTGGGGTTGGGGAAATCAAACGCGAAGGAACAGATGTAACAGTTGTTACTTACGGGAAAATGCTTCGTCGTGTGGTTCAAGCTGCTGAAGAATTAGCAGAAGAAGGAATTTCTGTTGAAATTGTAGACCCACGTACCCTCGTTCCGCTTGATAAGGATATCATCATTAACTCAGTGAAGAAGACTGGTAAGGTGGTGCTTGTCAACGATGCTCACAAAACAAGTGGCTATATCGGAGAGATTTCAGCTATTATTTCAGAATCAGAAGCATTTGATTATCTAGACGCACCAATCCGCCGTTGCGCCGGAGAAGATGTGCCAATGCCTTACGCACAAAATCTAGAAAATGCAATGATTCCAACAGTTGAAAGCATCAAAGATGCCATCCGTAAAACATATAACAAAGAATAGAATTACATAAGATAAGTTATGTAAAATAATTGTTGTTTTTAACTTTAGTAACTTAAGATATGTTTTGTATCTAAGTTGTTTGTAAAGTTGCGACAGGAGGGAGTCGAATCGATGTTATTCGACGAACGACTTAGTAAGTCTACAAGGTTGACCGCCTAATAGCGGCAACCGTAGCAACTTGAGATACGTGTTGTATCCAAGTTGCTTGTAGAGTTGAACACGGGCTAAAAGCTCGGAAAAAAGATAAATCTCCTTGACTTCATCGAAGCCTGCGTAGATTTCCTATTTTTCAGTCGCTTTTTGACGCCCTTAGTATCATGTAATTGAATTCGGACGGAGGTCTGCGAAAAAAAGAAAGATTTCCTTGTGTTCATCGAACACATCGTCAATCTCCTATTTTCACTTTGACTTTTTCGCCCTTAGTATCATAATTAGAATTGGAGAGGTCATGGCTGATGACAAGCTAAGAGCGACTCCTGCGGCTAGAAAGTTGGCGGATGATCTAGGAATCAACCTCTACGACGTTTCTGGCTCAGGTGCAAACGGTCGTGTCCACAAAGAAGACGTGGAAACTTATAAAGACACAAACGTGGTTCGCATTTCGCCACTTGCAAAACGAATTGCCCTCGAACATAACATTGCTTGGCAGGAAATCCAAGGAACGGGTCATCGTGGTAAGATCATGAAGAAGGATGTTTTGGCCTTGCTTCCTGAAAATATCGAAAACGACACCATCAAGTCTCCTGCTCAAATCGAAAAAGTGGCAGAAGTTCCAGACAATATCACTCCTTATGGTGAGATTGAGCGTATTCCAATGACACCAATGCGTAAGGTTATAGCTCAACGTATGGTTGAATCTTACCTAACTGCGCCAACCTTCACACTCAACTATGATGTCGATATGTCAGAAATGTTGGCCCTTCGTAAGAAGGTTCTTGATCCGATTATGGAAGCGACTGGTAAGAAGACTACTGTAACAGACCTTCTTTCACTCGCTGTTGTGAAAACATTGATGAAACACCCATACATCAACGCTTCATTGACAGAAGACGGCAAGACCATTATCACTCATAACTATGTCAACCTTGCGATGGCGGTTGGGATGGATAACGGTCTAATGACACCAGTTGTTTACAATGCTGAAAAAATGAGCTTGTCAGAGTTAGTAGTAGCCTTTAAAGACGTGATTGGTCGTACCTTGGATGGCAAATTGGCTCCAAGTGAGTTACAAAACTCAACCTTCACAATTAGTAACTTGGGAATGTTTGGCGTTCAGTCCTTTGGTCCGATTATTAACCAACCCAACTCAGCAATCCTCGGGGTAAGCTCAACAGTCGAGAAACCTGTTGTCGTCAATGGTGAGATTGTTATTCGCCCTATCATGAGCCTTGGATTAACCATTGACCACCGTGTTGTAGATGGTATGGCTGGTGCTAAGTTTATGAAAGACTTGAAAGCCTTAATTGAGAACCCAATCTCAATGTTGGTTTAAGTTAGCTATTGTTATTTTAGAGTTTTAGATAAAGGAAGTAAGACATGGCCTTAGAAGTAATTATGCCAAAAGCCGGCGTGGATATGACAGAAGGACAAATCGTCCAATGGAATAAGAAAGTCGGAGAATTTGTAAAAGAAGGAGAAATCCTTTTGGAAATTATGACTGACAAAGTCAGCATGGAATTGGAAGCCGAAGAAGATGGATACTTGATTGCCATCCTCAAAGGAGATGGTGAAACAGTTCCGGTTACAGAAGTTATCGGTTACCTTGGAGAAGAAGGGGAAAACATCCCAACAGCTGGAGCAGCTGCGTCAGAATCAAAACCTGCACCTGCTGCTAGTGCCTCAAACGACGATGGTAAGAGCGATGATGCCTTTGATATCGTTGTGATTGGTGGAGGTCCTGCTGGATATGTAGCAGCCATTAAAGCTGCCCAACTCGGTGGTAAGGTTGCCCTTGTTGAAAAATCTGAACTCGGTGGAACCTGCTTGAACCGTGGATGTATCCCAACTAAGACCTATCTTCACAATGCTGAAATTATCGAAAACATCGGTCATGCAGCAAATCGTGGTATCGTAATCGAAAATCCAACCTTCACTGTTGATATGGATAAACTTTTAGAAACTAAATCTAAAGTTGTCAATACCTTGGTAGGTGGTGTTGCGGGTCTTCTTCGTAGCTACGGAGTTACTGTTCATAAGGGTGTTGGTACAATCACTAAAGACAAGAATGTCTTGGTAGATGGTTCTGAATTGCTTGAAACCAAGAAAATTATCCTTGCCGGTGGTTCAAAAGTTAGCAAGATCAACGTTCCTGGTATGGAATCTCCACTTGTCATGACCAGTGATGACATTCTTGAAATGAACGAAGTTCCAGAAAGCCTTGTTATCATCGGTGGTGGAGTTGTCGGTATCGAACTCGGTCAAGCCTTCATGACATTTGGTTCAAAAGTGACTGTTATCGAAATGATGGATCGTATCGTTCCAGCTATGGATGCGGAAGTGTCTAAGAACCTTCGCTTGATTTTGGAACGCAAAGGTATGACTATCTTAACAGGTACAAAATTGGAAGAAATCATCGAAGAAAATGGTCAACTTCGTATCAAGGTTGAAGGAAAAGACGATATCATCGCAAGCAAAGCTCTTCTTTCAATCGGTCGTGTGCCAGACCTTGAAGGTATTGGCGATGTTGAGTTTGAATTGGATCGTGGACGTATCAAGGTCAACGAATACATGGAAACTTCTGTTCCAGGTATCTACGCACCAGGTGACATCAACGGTACTAAGATGTTGGCTCACGCAGCCTTCCGTATGGGTGAAGTTGCTGCTGAAAATGCCCTCAAAGGAAATCATGCTGTTGCCAAATTGAACTTGACTCCTGCAGCCATCTATACTCTTCCTGAAGTAGCAGCAGTAGGTCTAACTGAAGAACAAGCACGTGAGAAATACGATGTAGCCATCGGTAAATTCAACTTTGCAGCTAACGGCCGTGCTATTGCATCAGATGCTGCTCAAGGTTTCGTAAAAGTTATCGCTGATAAGAAATACGGGGAAATCCTTGGTGTGCACATCATTGGTCCTGCAGCTGCAGAATTAATCAACGAGGCATCAAGCATCATCGAAATGGAAATCACTGTTGAAGAAATGCTGAAGACTATCCACGGACACCCAACCTACTCTGAAGTGATGTACGAAGCGTTTGCGGATGTTCTAGGAATGGCCATCCATTCACCTAAGAAAAAATAAATAAGTTTTTCAACTAAATTTTCTTAAAGTAGTACGGACGGCAGCGACCTCTATTAGAGTTCCATGCCTAAAAATTGAGCCTCTTGTCTCAATTTTTCCGAGAAATGTAACGATAACACGTTACATTTCTTTTTACCACTTTAGAAAATTTGATTGCTATGAACAGATTTTAAAAACTAAATTTTTGGAAACACTATGAAATATATTATCAATCATTCAAACGACACTGCTTTTAATATCGCCTTGGAAGAATATGCCTTTAAACACTTACTAGATGAGGATCAAATCTTCCTTCTTTGGATTAACAAACCTTCTATCATTGTTGGTCGTCACCAGAATACTATCGAAGAAATCAACCGTGATTATGTTCGAGAAAATGGTATTGAGGTAGTCCGCCGTATCAGTGGTGGTGGAGCTGTTTATCACGATTTAAACAACCTCAACTACACCATCATTTCAAAAGAAGATGAAAACAAGGCCTTTGACTTCAAGAGCTTCTCAACTCCAGTTATCAATACCTTGGCTCAACTAGGCGTTAAAGCTGAGTTTACAGGCCGTAATGACCTTGAGATTGATGGCAAAAAATTCTGTGGCAATGCCCAAGCCTATATCAATGGTCGTATCATGCACCATGGTTGCTTGCTCTTTGACGTTGATTTGTCAGTTCTTGCTAACGCCCTCAAGGTTTCAAAAGATAAATTTGAATCAAAAGGTGTGAAATCCGTCCGTGCCCGTGTCACCAATATTGTCAATGAATTACCAGAAAAAATCACAGTTGAAGAATTTCGTGATTTGCTATTGGAATACATGAAAAAAGAGTACCCAGAGATGACTGAATACGTTTTTTCTGAGCAAGAATTAGCGGAAATCAATCGTATCAAGGATACCAAGTTCGGTACTTGGGACTGGAACTACGGTAAATCACCTGAATTTAACGTCCGTCGGGGAACAAAATTCACCAGTGGTAAGGTTGAAGTTTTTGCCAACGTCATTGAATCAAAAATCCAAGATATCAAGATTTATGGAGACTTTTTTGGTATCGAAGACGTTGCAGCTGTAGAAGATGTCCTTCGTGGAGTGAAATACGAACGTGAGGATGTTCTTAAAGCTTTAGAAACTATTGACATCACACGCTACTTTGCTGGTATTAGTCGTGAAGAAATCGCTGAAGCAGTAGTGGGATAAATCAAAAAGAAGTTGTATATTTTAGCAACTTCTTTTTTTGAGGTTTTTACATAATTATTATTACGTATCAATTATAAACTATCCAAGGCATTTTTCTGTTCATCATTAACGATATGGGTATAGAGGTCAGTGACTTGTGTACTGGCGTGTCCTAGCTGATGGCTGACCAAAACTTGCGATTTAGTAGCATCATAGAGCCTAGTTGCCAGAGTATGGCGTAGTTTGTGGGGAGTTACACGGACTTTGAAGTCCTCAGAGTACTTAGCAACCATTTTCTCGACGCTGGAAGCATCGATACGATTGGAAACACCACGATATAAGGTCAGAAAGAGAGCTGTATCTGTCTTTTCCGTCTTATAGCGTTGATTCCGAATGGCCAGATAATTCTCTAGATAAGGCTTGGCAAAGGCAGCGACATTGACCGAGTCACGTTTTCCCCCCTTACGTGTGACATCAATAACCATCATATTGAGATTAAGATCTCTTAGATCTAGATTAACAGCTTCAGATAAGCGGACACCTGAGGCCAAGAGAAGAGCAATAATGGCCAAATCACGTTCTTTATTTTTATTGAATGATGAAAGAGCGCGATTAGAAAGTTGTTGAGGGTACTCTTGGTCGATATAAGTTAGAAAACCCTCTGTTTCATCGCCTAAAAAGAGTTTTTGCTTGATGTTTTCAGCTCTAGCAGCAAGTGTTTCTTTCTTTTTCTTGGTTGAAACTTTCTTCATTACATTACGATAGAAATAAGGCTCCCCTTGGTCGTTTTCAACCTCCTCTGTTAGATACTTGTAAAGACTAGAAAGTGCCGACAAAGTCCGATTAATGGTCGTCTGAGAGACACCTTGTTTGGTTGTATTGGCATTCAGCAAAGGTCGTTCACGTAGATACAGGATAAAGGATTCCATATCTTTTTTAGACATATTTTCCAAGACTGATAAAGGAATGTCAGACATTTTATCAACATTTGAAATACCAGACTCCAAAACCCAGCTGAAAAATCGATCGTATTCCTTGAGATATTCGTACAAGGTTGTAAAACTGTAGGGCACAGCAAGCTTGGATTGGTAGTATTCCAGAACATACCAGGGCATGATTTGTTTTAGTTTGTCGATTCGTTCCAGTAAAATCTCACGTTTCATGTATTTTCTCCATAATTAAGTCTACTAGTAGTATAGCATAGACTTATATATTTTTCAAGAAAATTATAGTTTTTCGGAAAGACGTTATAAGTGTTTGATGGATTCTAGAAAAAACAAAGACCTGATTCTGCAATCATAAGAAACAGGTCTTTTGTGTGTATGTAATCCGGCAATATGTTTATACTTTAATTTCTCTAAAATATTGCAATTGCCATTTTTGTGTTGCTCGAGCTGTTGTATTTAAATTTGAGCACCAAGGAGGATAAAATCGCATAGACATTTTTCCATTGCTATCTTTTGTCGACAGAATGTTTTTACGAATAGCCACCTCGTTTGGAATAATGAATAGTCCCCTCTTATCATTATCAATGATAACGATTATAAGTTCATTTCCTAAATCCTCATTGGTATAAGGAATGTTCTTGTTGTTTTGGTCTTTTTCCAAAAAACTGTAAAATATCCTTCTTTTTTTGGTGTTCTTTTTGCCAAGCGGCATCTTTTATACCCTTGCTCTTCCTTTATATTGATAAGAATACCTTCGTATTTTTCATTGTATTTTTCTTCAATGAAATCAAAATCACCATAAAAATTATATAAAACATCGAGTATTTTCATTATGATGTATATCCTCCTTAGCAAATAACTTTTCCAAAGAATAATACTGTTTCCAACAAAATCAGCTACCGACTATACTCATCTTTTTTATGTATTACCATATAGCAGGATACCAAGATGATGAAGATTTTAAGCAGGTAGGTTTCGGATCGATCAGTGTCTATGGTTATCTGAGACAAGACATTAATGATCGAATGTGTCATAACGCAAATCCAGAGATTCTTTGTTTTGTTATATAGAGCTGAGAGTATGAAAGAATTCGTCAGCAATCCAAATAAAAACGGTAGAATTTGCAGAGTTGCTAGGGAACCATCAATGTAAAAGAACAACAGATGCCAAATCGCCCAGCTGAAAAAGGTTAGGATTGTTGAGGGAAAATACGGTAGCTTCTCTTGTAAAATTGGTTGAAAGACATATCGCCATCCAATCTCTTCTATACCACCAAAGACAATAAATTTGAAGAACATCAAAAACGGGAGATACCAGCTAAATTCTACTATTTGCCCACCAAACATTAGAAAAGAAAAATCAAGGACAATAAGGAAAAAAGATAATAAATAATGTTTGTAACTGGTATGAATGTTAAAAAAATCGTTAACGATCTTCTTAAAAGGAATATGAAAATAGTGATTTGCAACAATGATTCCCCAAAGTGCTGAAGAAATGCCACCTAGAAAGATTCCTAAAATAGATAATAGATTGGAATGAATAGAAAAATGATTCAAGAGAAAGAAAAGGAGGCAAACTGATGCTATTTGGCTAAATGTGCCTAGCAAATATACTGCAATTGCCTTATTTCTTTTCATAGAGAATCCTTTCAATAATATTTTACGTAAAATAAATTATGTAAAAAGAACTTATAACAACAAATCTTTGACTTTTCCAATTTCACTTTTTGGAATCACTAGGTGAATCATATCACCCAGATACATTCTAGTTGAGCCGTTAACGGTTTGGCTTTTGCCATTATGGACTTGGGTGGTGATGAGTACGTTATGTGGCAAGTTGAGCTCGTGAACCTGTTTTCCTGCTATTTTATCTGATACAGGGATTTCAATGAGGGTGACTTCTCCTTCATCTGTCGCTTCTTCTGGCAGCATTTTTTCGAGCATGGCCTCATAGACTGGAGCACCCTTGAGCAGATCCATAACAATGTAGGCGACTAAGGTCACTAAGCCAAGTGGCATGAGGTTTCGAATGTCCCCTACCATCTCAGTAACAAGTATCATAGCGGTTAAGGGAGCCTTGGAAATTGCCCCAAAGTAGCCACTCATTCCCAGAATGACAAATATAGGGAATTGTTCCTGACTGACAAGCCCAAGATTGACACAAATGACACCAACTAGGGCACCAAGTAAGGAACCGAGCGCCAAAATGGGTAGGAAAATTCCTCCTGGGAGGCCACTTCCATAGCTAATCATGCTCCAAACAAAGCGAATCAAAAAGTAAGCTAATAGAACTTGAAAACTAAAATTTTGCTCAGTCAAGGAAAGAACGACCTGATTTCCACCACCGAGAATTTGTGGCAAGAAAATCCCGACTGGTATGATAAGGATAAAGGCTAGGATTGGATAATAAGCTCTATCTAAATGGATTTTTTGACCAACCCAATCATAAACTCGACCAACATTGAGTACAGCTTTCTCATAGAGAAAACCAGAAAGCCCGAGAAAAACTCCCATAAGGAGGTATATCCAATACTGGTCTAGGGTCATGAGAGGAATGTCGTCTGGCATATCCAGTACGGGTGTTAAGCCAAATATGAGCAGAGAAACAAAGTTTGCTACGAGACTAGCTGCTAGAGTTGATACCCAGAAAAATCGTGAAAAATGGTGATAGACTTCCTCTACAACAAAGAGGAGACCTGCAATTGGTGCATTAAAGGCAGCTGCTAAACCTGCAGCTGCTCCACTGGCAATCAGGGAACGTTCCTCTACTGGGCTAGATTTGAGCCACTTGGCAATACCTTTACCACCAACTGCTCCAAGTTGAATACTTGGCCCTTCCCGACCTAGCATAAGGCCACTGGCAATAGCAAGAATACCTAATACATATTTCTTCCAGAGGACACTCCACCAGTTGAGACTCATCAGTCCCTTTAGTTCAGCTTCAACTTGAGGAATTCCTGAACCCTTGATATCTTTTTCTGACCGAGTTAGTTTCGCGCTAAGCCAGCAAACTATTACATAAAATAGGCCAATGATAAAAAGATTGCGCACTAAGTGCGCTTGATCTTGATAGAGTCCTTGTATCAGATGGAAGCCCTTTTCGATTAAGAAACGAAAAGATCCGACGATTAGCCCGACGACGAGACCAACAATGATTCCCCGTCCAACTTGGGATAATATGGTGCTTGAGGCAAAGGCAAATTCTTTCTTGGAACTGAGTGTTTCTGACTGTTCCTCCATAATCATTTCCTCTTACTTGTCTTTCTTAGTTGAAACCAGTGTTTTGACTGGTTCAAAACTGGTTCGGTGAATTGGGGTGACACCTAGTTTTTCTAGTCCTTTTAGGTGTTTAGCTGTTCCATAACCTGCATTAGCTGTAAAATCATATCCAGGATATTGCTGATCATATTCCTTCATCAATTCATCCCGTGTCACCTTGGCTACTATAGATGCAGCTGCGATTGAGAGAGAGTTGGCATCTCCTTTGATGATTGCTGTTTGGGGAATCGACAACTCCAGTTTCATGGCGTCTATCAAGAGGTGCTCAGGTTTCGGACTGACCTGGGAAATTGCTTCCTTCATGGCCAGCTTGGTTGCTTCATAGATATTGACTTGGTCGATGACCTGATTATCCATGATACCAATACCGATTGCCAAGGCTTGATCTTGAACAGCATGATAAATTTCCAAATGTTTCTTTTTGGGGATCTTCTTGCTATCGTTGAGGCCTCTAATCTTACAATTTTTCGGCAAGATAACGGCTGCAGCGACTACAGGTCCAGCAAGAGGACCACGGCCAACCTCGTCAACACCTGCAATTAGAGTCAATCCTTGCTTATAAAGTTCTTTTTCATAAGAAAGCATAGTTTCCAGGCGAAGGTCTTCATCCAGTTCAGCCTGAATGGCTTTTTTACGCTTGCTGATTTCCTTTTGAACTCCAGTTCGGCTATCTTTTTCCAGTTCAAGAAAAAGGGGATTGTATAAGTCTTTGACCGTGGCAAGAAGTTCTTTGATTTCTTTAATCGTCGTCATCGATATCGTCCAATGTATCTAAGGTGTAGTTACCGAGTTTTCCATCACGAACTTCCTTCACGAAGAGGCTGTAAAAACGGTCGTAGTCGTCTCGGAAACCGAGGGCACGTGTCATATCCATGATAATAACAGGAGCATCTTCTTCAATTTTCATTTGTTTGAAGCGTTCAGCTAGCTTATCTGGATAATGTTTTTTGAAATAATTGAGACCAAAAATGGTGACTTCATCCATAGGAAGCAACTGGTCTTTAATTGCTCCAGTTAAGGCTAATTTCAGTGCGACAGCATCATCTTCAAACTTAGGCCAAAGAATCCCTGGTGTGTCTAGGATTTCAAGGTCTTTATTGGTTTTGAGCCATTGTTGCCCCTTGGTAACACCTGGTTTATTGCCGACCACCGCAATCTTTTTCCCAGCCAAACGGTTCATCAGAGTTGATTTGCCAGCATTTGGAATTCCGATAATCATGGTACGCAAGGTTTCAATCTGAATGCCACGTTCTTTCTGGCGTGCAATCTTATCAGCCATAAGCTTTTTGGCTGCATCTGTCACAACTTTTACGGTAACTTGCTCTTTGGAGTTGATTGCCAGAGTTTGAATCCCTTGTGATTCAAAGTACTGACGCCATTCTTTTGTCATTGCTGGATCAGCTAGGTCTGCCTTGTTTAAAATCAAGAGTTTGGGTTTATCTCCCACAATCTTGTTTAACATAGGATTTTGACTAGATAAAGGTAGGCGAGCATCCACCAAAATCGTCACAAAATCAATAAATTTTAAATTCTCCTGAACTTGTCGCCGAGCCTTTGACATGTGACCCGGAAACCATTGAATAGTAGCCATAATAATTCCCCTTCCGACTAAAAAAAACGTGATAAAAACGTTTTCTTTCTTACCATCTATTCTATCATAAATGATCCCTCTTTGCATAGGCTTTTGTCTACAAAAATGAGTATATATAGTAAAAATGTTTGCATAAATAATGTATTGTTATATCAAAGTACGAGAAAATACCTATCAAGTCATATTGACTATAGGTATTTTTCTTATAAGAGTATTCTTGAGAGAAAAGGGCTGATACAATTTGTGACAATCGTTTCACTCCAGAGAATTTGCGCTGGGGATAAATAATCAGCTCTTAAACATTCTTTTAAAAATTCAGCAGCTTGATCCGGAGCAATTTCAAACTCAAAGGCTTTCATCTTGTAGAAAAAATCGATGAGATGCTCAGATAAGTATTCATCTGAAAAGGGTACTTCTCCACTTTTTCGAAATTCTAATAAGAGCCGAGAAAATCTAGCTTTTTCATCAGGCAAATCCCGAAAATAGGAATTAAGAAGCCAGGTCTGCTTCTGCTTTCTTTCAATTGGATCCTGACTCGCAATTCGTTGGTCTTTTTCCAGCTCTTTTTGGTATTGTTTAGCCTTGATAGCCCGTTCTGTTCGATTTTTACCAAAAAGTATTTTTTCCCACTTGCGTTCTTCTTGGGTTAGGGTTTCTGTAAAGCCAAAGTAGTCTTGATAGGCACGCTCTGCTGGTCCCATGGCTAGGACCAGATTGTCTGCATATTGCTTGGCGATTTTATCCCTCTTCTTGCGCTCTTTCTCTGCCTAGATACGGAGTTCTTGTTCGTAGTCAATTTTCTCCTTGCCTAGCTTGACAAGGTAGAGTTGATCATCCGGTTTTCCAAGTAAAAAGGGCTTAATGCATTTTTCAAGGACTTCTTCCATGCGAGCCTTCTTCTTTGGCTCAGCCTTGGTCCAATTTCCTCCTTGAAAGACTTCTAGGAAGAGTTGGTAGTCTCTCTCAGGTGCGAACTGATTGCCACGATTAGGCTTGAAAACGCCTTTTTCCCAGAGCCATTTTAGAAGTCGCTCGTCAAAGTCACTTTTATTGACCTTGATTTTTTCCTTTTTCTGGGCTTTTCTGGTAAGATTTTCAACCTTTCTGAGTAATTTTTCTTCCTCTTCTAGTTGCTGGTCAAGGGACAATCGATGAAAATGACGAACACAATCGCTGCCGATTGGAAAGAGGCGTCGGCCTGTGACACCGTTAAAGAGTTCGTAGGCGTATTTGATAGCATTCCCACAAACACAATTGCTACGGCCGATACCATTAAAAATCAAGGAAACTTCATTCCATTCCTTGGTAGCCTGTTCCCAAGTATCGGCTTTTGAAGCCTGTAAAACCGCATCGTGCAGGGATTTTCTAACTGGAAGTGTCATGAGGTCTCCTTTCTAGATTATACTTTTACAACTTGAACCTCGTCTTTACCGAGTAAAATCAAGTATTTTTCAATATTTTCAATCAAATAGGCTCGTGATAAAGCCTCTCCATAAAGGGCTAATTGACCACGATAGCGGTCTATGAGTTGACTTGGCTCGTCATAGCGGTCTGTCTTGTAGTCGAAAAGAACGATACGATCCTCATAAAGCAGATAGCCGTCCAAGATTCCACGGACAACGAAGTCTTCCTGACTCTTTTGATCTCGTTTGAGCATGGAGAAAGGTTGCTCGCGATAAAGATGGTCTGTATTAGCAAGAATTTCTTGACCAAGTGCTGTGTCAAAGAATGAAAGAATTTTAGCAAGATTGATCTTGTCTCTGACAGCTGGGCTGGTTTGAACTTGTTTGAGAGTTTCTGTCAGGCTAGCAAGGGTTGGTCGCTGACTTAGGTCAATTCTCTGCATGAGTTCGTGGGTAGCACTACCAATCTCAGCTCCTGTTACCTTTTCTTTGGTTGAAAAATCTGGTAACTCAAAGCTAATTTTCTTGTCTACTGACTGGCCTTGACCTGCAATCTCGACACCTTCCATATCCATAACTGGTTCATAGAATTTCTTGATTTGACTTGGGGTTTGAACACTAGGAAGCTCAATGGCTGCGCGGTGAAGAGTATTATAAACTTCCACCTCTTTCAGCATTTCCAGAGCTTCTTTGATGGTTTCAGACTGGCGGTTGTCTGCTTGAGAGCTATCTTGTAGAGGGCTCTTGTTTTCCAACTGACCAATAGCTTCTCTAGTCAACTGGTCTTCGCCAACAAAACGATAGCTAAAGTTGAGATTGTCCTTGGCAAACACTTTGCTGATAGCCCAGATCCAATCTTGGAAATTTCTTGCTTGCAGTCTGGTATTGCTATCTAATTTTCCGTTATTTGCTGCCGGGTATTCCTTGGCTTCTAGCTTTTCACGAGAACCCTTACCGACAAAATAGAGCTTTTTCTCAGCCCTCGTCATGGCAACATACAGCAGACGCATCTGCTCTGAATAGCTAGCCAATTGCAGTTCTTTCTCATTCTGCGTATAAGTTAGGCTAGGAATGGAGAGTTTGATGGTTTTAGGATAGTGTGCTTCCACTGCTCCTGTTTCCACCTTGGCAATGTATTTGACACCAAGCCCATTTTGACGACTGAGAATGACGTCTGACATGCTGTCTTGCTTGTTGAAGTCCTGATCCATGTTGAGGATAAAGACATAAGGAAACTCCAGACCTTTGCTCTTGTGAATGGTCATAAGTTCCACGGCATCTTTAGGCGGTGCGACAGCTACGCTTGCGAGGTCATGCTGAGCCTCTAAAACTTGATCAATCATACGAATAAAACGAGACAAGCCTTTGAAATTGCTCTTTTCAAACTGGTCAGCACGTAGCGCTAGGGCATAGAGATTAGCCTGCCTAGCAAGTCCGTTTGGCAAGGCTCCAACATAGTCATAATAAAAACGGTCATTATAAATCTTCCAAATTAAGTCATAGAGAGAGTGGGTTTTGGCATGTAAGCGCCAAGAATCCAAGATATCCATGAATTGATTTAATTTTTCAGCTAGGTCCTTGTGAATTAACTCTTTCTGATCAGTTACCTGTCTTTGAGCATTAACTAGTTTCTCATAAAGATTCTCTTGTACTTTATCTTCTGCTTTCTGAAGAGATAAACGTGCCAACTCATCCTCATCGAAACTAAACATAGGAGACTTCATAAGGGCAACCAAGGCGTAGTCTTGCAGGGGATTGTGGATGACACGAAGGGTGTCCAACATGACTTGTACTTCTAAGGATTGGAGGTAGTTGTTTTGCTCACCGTCTGTTTTGACAGGTATCCCGTACTCAGACAGGGCAAGTAGAATCTGGTCATTACGACTGCGACTGGAAGTCAGAAGGGCAATTTCTTTGAAGGCCACACCTTTTTCTTGATGTAGCTTTAAGATTTCCTTGATGACAAGGCGCATTTCCCCAGTGAGTTTCGTGTCTTCATCACTTTCTTCTTTCTCTTGCCCACTATCGCCCTTATCGTAGAAGAGAAATTCTGCCTTGTTGTCTGGATTAGGAGTCAGTTTGGTATTGGCAAAAACAAGCTGGTGCATGCTATCATAGTTGATTTCACCGACCTCTTGGTCCATAAGGCGTGCAAAAACATCATTGGTTGCTGACAGCACTTCTGAACTACTACGGAAATTTTCCTTGAGCAAAATCAGCTTTCCTTCTTGAGGATTTTGCGCATAGCGTTGAAATTTTTCATTGAAAATCTGGGGATCTGCCTGACGGAAACGGTAGATGGACTGCTTGATATCTCCCACCATAAAGCGATTGTGACCATTCGACAGCAATTCCAGCATCCGTTCTTGAATGTGGTTGGTATCCTGATACTCATCGACCATGACTTCATGAAATCTCTCTTGATAAGTCTCGCGAACTTGTGGGAAATTCTCTAAAATCTCAATGGTGTAATGACTGATATCAGCGAATTCAAAGGCATTTTCTTGGCGTTTACGTTCGCGATAAGCCTCCACAAAATCACTCATAAAGGTTTGGAAGGTTTTAGCTAGCTCCCAAGTATCTTCATGATAACGTTCTTGATAGTCGAGAATGGTTATCTGATCTGCTAGTTGTCCAAGTTTTGCAAACTGGGCCTTTCTCTCTTCGTTGTAGGCATCAGCCAGTGGCTTTAAATCGGCCTTACGACTGGAGTTAGCCAGAGCTCGACCATTTTTTTCCTTAGAGATGGCAACAACACGCGCAAGCACTGCTTGATAAGCCTGACTATCGGACTCTTGATTTAAGGAGCCAATTTCATCCAGAACCTGTTGAACAGCTTCTAAATAGGTAGCTTTTGGAAACTCATTGGCATCGTTATCCAGATGATAACGGAGGAAACTTTCCAAATCCCAGAGCGCCTGCTTAATTTGCTCAGTTAGTTTCTCTTTTTCATTTGCAAAGTCAGCTTTTTCAAACCCTTTGAGAAAAGACTCGTTCAGCCATTTTTGGGGGCTACTGGTGGATTGAAGGAAATCATAGATTTTGTAGACTTGCTGGCGCAGACCTCGTTCATCCTTGCCACGTCCAGCAAAGTTCTTCACCAAACGGCTAAATTTCTCTTTATTCTCACCTTGGTAATGCTCTTCAAAAACCTGATGAAAAACTTCGTTCTTTAAGAGTAACTGTTCACTTTCATTTTGTAGAATACGGAAGTTCGGTGCGATATCAATCAGATAGCCATGTTTGCCAAGGAATTTTTGCGTGAAGGAGTCCATGGTTCCTATGGCAGCGTTTGGCAGGTCTGCCAACTGACTTCCCAAGTGTTGTTTGAGCTCGACATCATCGGTTTCTTGGATTTGTTGGCTGATTTTTTTCTCCAAGCGCTCTTTGAGTTCAGTAGCAGCCTTGACAGTAAAAGTCGAGATAAAGAGTTGGCTGATTTCCACACCTCGCGCCAATTGATCCAGAATACGCTCGGCCATAACAAAGGTCTTCCCTGAACCAGCAGACGCTGAAACAAGGATATTTTGCCCTGCAGTATAAATGGCTTCGATTTGCTCAGCTGTTTTCTTTTGTTCCTTGCTTGAACTCACTTCTGCTTCTTGCAGTTTTTGAATTTCTTCCTCAGTTAAAAAGGAAATGGGCTTCATCGATTCAACTCCTCTCTCATTTTTTCAAACCAAGCTTGCTTGAGTTTTTCTCCGACCAGACGCTTGCCGTCAGCTAAGTCTAACTTCTCTAGGAAACGAGCTTGTCCCAAATGGTAATTAGCTTCAAATCCAGTGATGGCTTGGTGTTGCTGAACGTACGGGGCAATACTTTTGCCATTCTCTGTGTATGGATTGATGGCAAATTGGCCTTCTAAAATCTTCTCTGCTGCTTTTTTATAAAGATGTGCATTGTAGTCTAGCAAGAGCTGAAACTCTTCATCAGTCAGCTGGTTGGCCTTATTTTTATTGTAAAACTCACCCAAATGACTGCTTTCTTTTTCTAAAAAGAGCCCTTGGTATTTCATTGACTTGCTGGCTTCTACTACTGCACCTGCCAGACTTTTAACAGCTAATAAAGATTGGACAGGCTCAGCCATTTCCAAGTACATAGCTCCGAAAAAGTTCTGCTCCCCTTCTCTTTTTAGGGCAGCAAGATAGGTTGGCAGTTGGGAATTAAGCCCATTGAAGAAATGAGGAAACTGGAACTGGGTCAAACTAGACTTGTAGTCTACCACTCCTAACGCTCCATCAGCTTTCAGGCGGTCAATGCGGTCAACCTTGCCTCGCACATGAACACTCCGACCATTATCCAATTGAATAAAGGCCTGATCCTTGCCACCAAATGTTGCCTCCTCTTGGATGGTTTCGATAGCTGGATTATGACGAAGGATGTGGCCCGTAGTTCGCGCGACATCAAGCAGAATTTCCTTGGTAAATTGGGCTTCCAAACTTTCCTGATAAATAGCTTCAAATTCGCGTTCTTGGCTGGTTTCCTTGATGGCTTGCTCCAGTCGTTGGTCAAACGGATTTTCAGCAGGCAGTTTCAAGGCTCGTTCAAAAATACGATGCAAAAAATTTCCGTGACTGCGAGCATCCGGACGAAGGCGCAATTCTTCCTGTAAACCTAAGACATAACGAAGGAAATAACTGTATTCATTGCGGTAAAACTCCGTCAAACCAGACGTAGACAGGTAAAACTCTTTGTCAGCAGGGTATAGAGCCTGCAAGGTCTCTTTCTCTAATGGCTTGCTGCTTGGACTGGTTGGGAGTGCTGGATTTGTAAGACCTTTTTGATCTAGTTTTTTCCCCATGACACGAGCCAAAACCTTGACAAAGGTGACATCTTGCTCATTTTCACTTGAACCTGCCTGCTGATGATAGGCAACCAGGCTAGAGAGGAGACTATGATATGACCCCATATCATCCTTAGACAGCCTTTTTTGATGAATCTTCTTCTCTATCCGGCTAAATCCAAAACTCACCAGTTCCTGAAGATAGGCCGATTCCTTGCTCTCATTTTCATTGAGAAGACTTGGTGCTGACAACACCAACTGCTTACGAGCAGCATTGACCAAGGAAAGCATGGTATAGCGATTTTTCTTGAGGTTTTCACTACTTGCAATCAGTAATTGCGCTCCCTCTTCGGTTGCTTGGTTTAGGCTTTGTCGTTCTTCATCTGTTAACAGACTGGTGTTTTGCGCGATTTTTGGCAAATGATCCTGAGTCAGCCCAATGGCATAGACAAAGTCAGCGGTCATAGGTGCAATCAAATCATAACTCTGCACCAGAACGGTGTCCACTGTCGCTGGAATGGTGCGATACTGGGACAAATTCATTCCAGAATGGAGCAAGGCTAGGAAGTCCTCCAGACTAACTTGTGAACCAGCAAAAACCGTCGCAAATTGTTCTAAAACATGGCAGAAGGCTTTCCAAACTTCAGCTTGTCTTTCCTGTTCTAGAGTTTCCATAGTAGCTGTCAATTCTTGCATCTGCTTGCTTAAAGCAGCATTTTTTAGAAAAGTATTCCACTTTTGCAAGAGATTTTCAGTCTTTTGTTTACGGCTGGCAAATAATTTTTCAAGAGGAGCCAAAACTCGCAAACGAATGTCATTCAAGCGTTCCAAATCAAACTTTCCATGGTGGGATTTAGTGAAGGTCTGCTGAAAAGCTGGCAAGCCATTGATACCAAGATAGCGGAGATATTGCTCAAAAGCATCAATATCCTCTTGGCTAAGGTCAGTATACAGACCAGTTCTGAGGAGATTAATCAAATCCTCCTGACGAAAACGGTAGCGTTTCAAACGCAAAATAGATTCGACATACTGAGTCAAAGGGTGGTGAGCCATGGATTCACTTCTACCAAGATAGAAAGGAATCTGATACTGGTCAAAAATAGTTTTCAGTGATAACTGGTAAGAAGTCACATCACCCAGCAAAATACGGAAATTCTTGTAACTCAGTTCTGGATGGTCATGTAATTTCTGACGAATGCTACGGGCTACTAATTCCAGCTCTTCTTTTTGCGTCAAACAAGACCAGATTTGCAGGTTTTCCCTGTCTTTCTCATCGATATCCAAGGTGAGTTCTGAAAAGTCATAAGAAGACTCCAGCAAACGAGAGGCTTTGTCAAAACTATCCATTTTCTCATGTGTCTGAGAACGATCCTGAGCAGGTGTTTGGTATTTTGCCCCCAAATGATGAAGAAATTCCACACTGGCTTGGTAGAGATTCCCTTCAGTGAACGGACTGGTATAAGCCTTCTTGCTTGCATAAGCACCGATGACAATCTCGACACCTTTTCGATGAAGCAGATCCACTACACGCTCCTCCTCGGCAGAAAAACGGGTAAATCCATCAATAACCAAGGCAATCTGACTGAAATCACTGCTTACCTTGTCATTCTCAATAGCCTCAATCAAATGGGACAGCTGACTTCCCTGAGCCAACTGACCTTGATTAAGATAGGCTGTTACTTGCTCAAAAATCAAGAGTAAATCTGCTCGTTTATCCTCATCCGTCAAACTTTTCAAGTCTAAAAAATTCATCTGAGCAGTTGTCATCTCATGATAAAGTTCAACCAACTGCTGGATAAATTGAGGATCTTGTTTAATTGCACCATAAACACGCAAGTCCTTGGGATCGAGTTCCGCAAGGCACTTATAAAAAGCCATCCCAAGCCCGATTTCATCAAGACTGGTCTTGGCAGGCAAATCATTTAAAACCAGGTAACGAGCCATTTGAGCGAAACGCGTGACGGTAATCGCAAAAGAAGCCTGCTGAGGCAAGCATTTCAGCACGGCACGTTCCTTTTCAAATGAAAGAGAGTTGGGGGCGATGTAGAAAACCCGCTTGCCTGCAGCAACCAGTTCTTCTGCCTCTCTCGTTAAAATTTCAGTCAAAGAAGTCCGAATATCAGTATACAGTAATTTCATCTCAGCCTCGTTTGCTTTATCAAAGTTTCTTACTCTATTATAGCAAAGTTCGCTTCACAGTCCAAATCCAAAATTCTAGTTGACAATCATTTAATTAGCAAATCAATCATCCTTCATCATCCACTTTCATATGCTGAAAGATATAGAGAAAAAAGTCTTTGGAAACTTCAAAATGCCCATAACGAAGTCGAGAAGTATAGTCTTTCCATTCAGGATGTTGTCTGGCTATTTCTATGGAGCAATCTTTGACTGGCTGATAATACTCGACATTTCGTCTAAAGGGAAAGAATCCTTCAAATTGCTCTACTTGATAGGCCTTGTCGTCTATAATCTTACCTACGGCCACAAAAGCCTGTAACTTATCTTGACCATTCATATCGTATTTTGGGCTATAGTATAAAAGATAGTCACCTTTTTTCATACGATTTAAGGGGCCACCCTTTCCATGACAGACCTGGCAAAAATTCCCTTCAACTCCTCTTAAAACATGGTTCTTCGAAACAACTCCTACCCAATATCTAGGCATTTTTATCCTCCAACTCTACTAAAAAGCGATTAAAAACTTCTCTATCGTTAGATAGTTTTTCAAAAAAATTTTCATCAACACCTTCTACTAAAGGTAAAGCTTGATTGACCTTCTCCGCGCCAGACTTCGTTACTGAGACCAGTTTTGCCCGACTATCCTTTGGATGTTGATCACGTTTAATGTAGTTTTTCTTCTCCAGTAACCGGACAATCTGAGAAACCGTCATGACATCCATACCAGTGAACCGAGCAATATCAACTTGTGTCACATATTTCTCTCTATTAGTCAGAAACAAGAGCGAAGTCAAAACGATAAATTGAGGCAGAGTAAGACCAACCGATTTCAAAACTCTTTTTAAGTTGCTTTCCCACTTGTTGTAGACTTTTATGAAAAGAAGACCTGTAGATTCTGTTTCATCATTTTTGTAAATTGAATTAAAGTGATACTTTGACATTATTTCTCCTTAAATATTAAGTATACATATTATATAAGAATTTATTTTCTTTTTCAAGAAAAGGAAAGTCAAATGTTACTATTCTGTCAGACATTTTATAGTCTATATGCTATAATAAAAGCAAACACCTAGAAAAGGAAGTCTTATGATTAAACTACTAGCCTTGGATATGGACGGAACCCTCCTCAATGAAGCCAAGGAAATCCCGCAAGCCCACATCACTGCCATTCACCAAGCCATTGAAAAAGGTGTCAAACTGGTTCTCTGTACAGGTCGCCCGCTTTTCGGTGTCCTCCCCTACTATAAACAACTAGGACTTGACCTACAGAACGAGCACGTCATTGTCAATAATGGTTGCTCAACCCATCAGACCAGTGACTGGAGTCTAGTTGACTGGCAAGAACTCAGTCCATCTGACATTGAATACCTCTATGACTTAGCAGAAAAAAGCGACGTCCAGTTGACTCTTTTTGATGAGAAACATTATTTTGTTCTCGGTGGCAAGCCTAATCAAATCGTTCAAAATGATGCCAAACTCGTCTTTTCAGACTTGACTGAAATTTCCCTTGAGGAAGCTACCAGTGGCAAGTATCGTATGTTCCAAGGAATGTTTTTAGGCACCAAAGAGCAAACAGACGATTTTGAGCAGCGGTTTGCTGAGGAGCTTTGCCAACGATTCAGTGGCGTTCGTTCACAGCCTGTCATTTATGAAGCCATGCCACTTGGGACTACTAAGGCTACTGCTCTTTCTCGACTAGCAGAGATTTTGAAGATCGAGCCCTCAGAAATTATGGCCATGGGCGATGCCAATAACGATATCGAAATGCTTCAGTTTGCAGGGCTTGGCATTGCTATGGGAAATGCCAGCGACCATGTCAAATCCCTTGCTAATGACGTTACAGATAGCAATGAAGAAGAAGGCGTTGCGCGTGCCATTGAGAAGTATATTTTATAATTGAGAAGCCCAGTTCATGTCAACTGGGTTTTGTTTTTTTAAGAATCACAAAACTTTAGAAACTCTTTAGAATTACTTGATATTTCTTTGATTTCTATACCTTATACTAAAGTTAGAAAAATAAATCAAAAGGAGAAAATCATGAAAACAGTACTCGAAATTCATGGACTGACCAAACAATTCGGACAACAAGCTATTCTTCAAGATCTTAGTCTAACCATAAAAGAGGGAGATATTTATGGTCTAATCGGAAAAAATGGAGCAGGTAAAACTACTCTTATCAAAATCATTACACAACTACTGTTTGCGGATAAAGGAACTGTTTCCCTCTTTTCTAGTCAATCGGAAAATGAGTGGACCAAGGGCTTATCTCGAGTAGGTTCAGTTATCGAATCACCTGTAGCTCATAATCACTTAACAGCCTATCAAAATCTGAAATATTATTGTATGATCCGCCATATTCCAAATGCTGATAAAGTTATTCAAGAAACACTAGATTATGTAGGTTTGTCTGATACAGGTAAGAAAGTCTTTCGTGATTTCTCGCTAGGAATGAAACAAAGACTTGGTATCGCTATTGCTCTTCTGTCCAAACCCGACTTCCTTATTCTTGATGAACCTATTAATGGTCTCGACCCAATTGGAATCAAAGAATTTCGTCTCATGATCCAGCGGCTAAATCAAGAAAAAGGCATAACCATCCTCATCTCTAGCCATATCTTGTCAGAACTCTATCTCTTAGCTAATCGCTTTGGTATTCTGGATCAAGGTAAGATTATCCGTGAAATCAGTAAAGCTGAGTTTGAAACACTGAGCGAGGATTATATTGTGCTTAAAACAAGCGACAAGGAAAGAGCTTGTCAGGTATTGAAAGAACAAATCCAGCTCCAGTTTAAGGTTGTAAACCCTGAAAAGGAAATCCATATCTTTGGTAATGAACAAGATGTCAAACAGATTCTTAAGCAACTAACTTTGTCCGATGTTGCTATTGATGAGATTTACTTTGCCCGTCAAAACCTAGAAGAATACTTCACCCAATTGGTAGAATAGGAGAAAAATCATGATACATACCATTCAAGCAGATTTTTACCGTCTTTTCCGCTCAAAAGGATTCTGGATTACAGAATTCATTCTCTTTGTACTTATGTTACTGGGTGCTACTATTGGAGCTACAGGGCATCTAATGTCAGTTCAGGCAGCACCACCTGAGCTTCCTACCCATGGTTGGAATGGGATATTAGCTCTAATCAACGCGTCAAATAACGGCTCAAACCTCGTTTTCCTCTGTATTATTCTAGTGTGTTTAGTTCTTGGGGTCGATTTAATCGGCAAGCTTTATAAAAATAGTTTGACAGTTGGCGTTTCTCGTACAGAATTTTTCCTTGCTAAATTCTTTGTACTAGCAAGTATCGCTCTCTTACAACTCATCACCAGTCTTGTGATTGCCTTTATTCCCGCGACTCTACTAAACGGACTTGGTACAATGCCTGATGGTTTTGTTACTAATCTCCTCTTGACGATTTCCCTTCAATTTCTATGCCTACTCGCTTGGCTTTCGATTGTCTCCTTTATTCTCTACCTAACTCATTCTTATCTTGCCGTATTTATTGGTTATCTGATTAGCTCTATTGTCGTTTCTATTCCAATTCTTGTTTTCCCAGACATTGAAATTCTTCGATATTTAATTCTAGATTTTGCCTATGCTATGACTACTAATAGTCAAGCTATTCTCTATACCATCACGGTTTGCGTAACAGTCATACTTTTCTTCTCTTTCAGTGGACTGATTATTTTCAAGAAGAAAAGCTTATAAAAAGGACCTCCTCTAGGATATAGAGGAGGTTTCTTCTGTTAAAGATAAATAAAGACTGAAAACCATTCTCCATCAGTGGCTAGCTTCATTTCCGCTCCAAGAAGATGAACCAATTCCTCAGTAATATAGAGACCTAAACCAGAGGATTCTTCGGTATCTGACATATTTTCAGAATAAAAACGATTGCTGAGATTGTCTATATTCTTGATAGATTTTTTGACTAGGTTATCAATTTTCAAAACAAGGCTATTGTCTTCCTTTTTCAAAGAAAGTCGAGCCTTCTCCTTGCCGTGCTTGAGAACATTTCCAAGAAGGTTTTGTATAATTCGATCAAGCAAGTCCTCATCAGTCGTCGTTTTCAATCCTGGTTCAACGTTAAAATCAAGAACAATCTGTGAAGATTGAAAAACGTCGTAATAAGCTAAAGTCTTTTTCGTTATAAAAGTTGATAAATCAAGTTCTTCCAGTTTCGGTTTGACTGCTCCTTCCATCAAATGACGGTATTCGAGGAGAGCCTCCAACCGTTTGGAAACCAAATCCTGATGATGGGCTATTTTATTTAAGGTTTCTGAACTATTATCGGGGTGTTTTATTAGTTGTTGAGTGTATCCTGAAGCGATTGTTAAAGGTGTCCGAATATCATGAGCTATGTTACTGATTGCCATATCTAGGGTGTGTTTTTCACGCTTCATGATTAGCTGATTTTGCTCCACTACTTGAAATAGATTCTCAATTTGGTTATGTAGACGCAAAATGGTCTTTGAAAAGAAATTTACACCGATCCTCTTCATGCTACCAGAGCGAATCTTTTCTTCAATTTGTCTGCTTAAATCTTTAATTGCTATATGATAGCGAATCAAAGAAATCGCCAAAATGATGTTAATGAGGAGCAATATTGATATCAAAATGTAAATCATTGCTTGTCTCCTTTTAATCGAACACCAACTCCCCAAATGGTTTCGATGTATTCGTGATTTGGATCCAGTTGATGTAGTTTCTTACGGAGATTGCTTAGATGAGTGTTGAGCGTATTGTCTCCAGGCAGGTAACTTTCTTCCCAAATTAATTCATAGAGTTCTTCTTTGGTGAAGATTTTTTTAGGATGCTGGAGCAACATTTGGAGAATCTGGCACTCTTTCTTTGCAAGGCGAATGGTTTCAGTTGTGCTACTTATTTCAAAACTATCCGCATTGAACTGGATATTTTTAAAGTTTTGTACGAGGTTATCAATTTCTCTTCGATCTCCTGACTGATGTTCCCCACTTTGGCGTAATTGCACAGTGACTCTGGCAAAGACTTCGTCCAAATCAAAAGGTTTTACTACATAATCATTGGCACCATCTAAGAGATATTGGCTGATGAGCTTTTTATCACCTAAAGCAGTAAGCATGATGACCGGAGTCTGACTAGTTTGTCGAATAGCTTGCAAGACTTGATCGCCATTTTTCCCAGGGAGCATGATATCTAGCAAGACGAGATCAATGCCACCTTTGTCAAATTGCATGATACCTTCTGTCCCAGAAAATGCTTGAATCACCTCGTGTTCCTCTGCAAGAAGGATTCTTAAGATTTCCTGGATGTCATTATTATCTTCAATTACAAGTATGCTCGCCATAAACCTCGTCCTTTCTAAAACTATTATAACATGTTTTGTTGGGAATTCCAGATACAGAAAAGCTCCTCTCACATTTTAAGCAAGAAGGAGCTAATGAATATTGAATCTACTTAAGCAAATAAGCAATCAAAGTTATAATCCATAGATGAGCTGGGTAGAAAATATAAAAGAAATATTTACTCCAACTAGTTTCTTTTCCTCGCTGTCCATTATACAAGGCCATAAAAGGAAAGACGGTGATAAAGAGCCAGTCAGAATTGAAAAGCATCATTTCCAGTGTTTGGTGCCAAGTGTCGTATATTTGGATGGAAGTCACTAATAAGAAAGCCCACAGAAAGGCATAGAGGAGATTTCGCAAGCCCTTGCGATTTCGACAAGAGTAACTAATCAAGAGAAATGGTAGCATGGTGATGCCACCCTCAGTAAAAAGACAACCGAAAATCAAGAGCCCAGCAAGCCCAATCCGACGCCACAACTTCTCCTTTTTATCCAACTCTTTTCTGGGAAAACCAATCCAAAGCATGGTGACACCGATGGCCAAAGTCAAGAAAATATTATTATTGACCATTACTCCTTTGGATGCAAATAGGGCGTTGAGTAGGCTATTTCCAGCAAACATGATAAGCGCCCAACTCCAAAGACGGATGAGGTAGTTTTTCAAATTTCGAGTATGGATGAAGCCTTCCATAGCCATATAGGCAAACCAAACTCCCACACAACGGGTCAAGGCGTGAAAGATACCTTCCCACAAAGGAGAAACGATTCCGGTAATATGCGGAATATGGTCTAGAACCATTACTGCCGCCATCAGATACTTCAACTGTGTCGCATTCCATTTTTTCATAATAAACCTCTTTCTTTTTAATCTACATAGAGTATAGCATACATTTCCGCGTATAATCGTACACCTATCTTACATTTAAAAAGCCTATCTTACATTTTTGTAAGACAGGCGTGAATACCAAAAATTTATTATGAAAGTTACTTTCTAGTCGGTAATTCGTTGGTACATTTCGGGTCTTCTATCACGAAACAGTCCCCAGTTGAGGCGCTCGCTTGCTCCCTTATCAAGGTCATAAGTGGCTAATAAAACAGCTTCACCTTGTCTTTCAGCTCTCTCTAGAATAGCTCCTGTTTCATCCGTCATAAAGGAGGAACCGTAGAAGTCAAGACTGGAACTCTGTCCACCATTTTCCTCACTAGGAGTGACTTCTTCCAAGCCATAGCGATTGGCTGCAATAACTGGGACAATATTTGCTGCTGCGTGCCCTTGCATGGTACGTTGCCAGTGACCACAACTATCCGTATCTAAGATAGGCTCTGAACCGATAGCGGTTGGATAAAAGAGCAATTCAGCACCATTCAATGCAAGACAGCGCGCTGTTTCGGGGAACCATTGATCCCAACAGATACCGATCCCAATTTTAGCGTAGCGAGTATCCCAGACCTTGAAACCAGTGTTGCCAGGCGTAAAATAAAACTTTTCTTGATAATAATGATCATCTGGTATGTGTGTCTTCCGATAAACACCCAGCACTTCACCATCTGCATCAACGACGGCAATAGAGTTATACAAGACATTGCCATCTTTTTCGTAGAAACTAATGGGTAGAACAACTTCTAGTTCCTTAGCAATCACTTTAAAATGCTGGATGGCGGTATTTTCTGTCACTGACTGGGCATACTGGTAGTAGTCATATTGGCGTTCCTGACAGAAATAGGGACGTTCAAACAACTCGGGTAAGAGAATGATTTGTGCGCCTTGTTCTGCAGCCTGACGTACTAGACGTTCCGCTGTTTGGATATTTGTCGCCACATCCTTGGCGCATTGCATCTGGATCGCTGCAACTTTAACATTTCTCATCTTTTTCTCCTATTCTGGGATTTGTTGGGTGATACAGTGAATATTGCCACCACCTAAGAGAATATCTCTGGCTGGAATTCCTACGACCTTACGGTCTGGGAAACACTTGCTGAGGATATCTAGGGCCACTTGGTCGTTTACATCCTCAAACTGGGGCACTAAGACAGCCTTGTTGGCAATATAAAAATTGACATAGGAAGCTGCAAGACGTTCACCTGCATAACGCTCTTCTTCCCCTTCTTCATAGGTATAGCCTGGTAAATCTTCTTTAGTGACAACTTGACGAATAGCTGGGATAGGAAGCTTATGAATGGTGAAGTGACGCCCTTTTGCATCTGTTTCTTGCTCTAAGAGCTCTAAATCAGCTACTGACATGGCATATTGGGGATCATTTTGGTCATCTGTCCAAGCCAAGACAATCTCTGCAGGACCAACGAAAGCGGCAACATTGTCAACATGTTCATTGGTTTCGTCCTGATAAATACCATAAGGAAGCCAGATAACTTTTTCAGCGCCAAGGCTCTCTAATAAGGTGTTTTCAATTTGCGCTTTAGACAGGTGGGGATTGCGACCAGCGCTTAGTAGGCAACTTTCAGTCACAAGAATGGTTCCTTGACCATCGCTATGGATTGCTCCGCCTTCCAGTACAAAAGGTTTGGCCTCGTAAACAGGTATCTCTAAGAGTTCTGCAAAGCGACTGGCTACTTGGTCATCATCTTCATAATCTTGGTAGAGGCCATCGACTGTACCACCCCAGGCATTAAAAGACCAATCGACTGCCAACTTTTCTCTTTTTTCATTGACGAGAATGGTCGGCCCCGTATCACGCGCCCAGGCATCATTAGTAGGAATATCAAAATAAACAACCTTGTCTCCAAGATAGGATTGAGCTTCAGATAGATGGGCCTGCTCCACCAAAAGATAGACTCTTTCCCCTTCTGCTATGGTCTTGATAATCTGAGTAAATGCTCTTTTAGCAGCCTTTCCTTGGAAGGGCCATGAACCTGGTCGAGTTGGCCAGATCATGAGGGTGCCATGATGGGGTTCATACTCTGCTGGCATACGATAGCCTAATTTCTTTGGACTGTCCATCATGATAATCTCCCTTTAAAGTCTTGATAACCGAAGGCTTTGACTAAGCTGCAGTCTCCCTGCTCGTCCATGAGATAGAGACTTGGCAAGCCAATACCGTTAAAGGTATTATTTTTGACAAATGAGTATATTGCCATGTCTTCGAAATAAAGTCTATCACCGATTTGGACTGGATTTTCAAAGCTATAATCTCCAATCACGTCGCCCGTCAGACAGGTATTAGAAGAAAGTCTATAGGTATGGGCTTTTTCCTGCGGTTCAAATCCATTTCTCAAAGGTGGACGATAGGGCATTTCAAGTACATCTGGCATATGGCAGGTCGCGGAGGCATCTAAAACCAAAATATCCATACCGTTTTCGACAATGTCCAATACTTCAGTTGCTAGATAACCCGCATTGAGCGCAATAGCTTCACCCGGCTCGATATAGACTTCAAGATTGTAAGTTTCTCGAATTCTTTTAATCTCAGAAATCAGCAAATCCACATCGTAGTCTTCTCTGGTGATGTGGTGTCCACCACCCATATTGAGCCATTTAACTTGATACAAATAGGGTCCAAACTGCGCTTCTACTGCTTTCAAAGTTGTCTCTAAATCATCTGAACCTTGCTCACAAAGAGTATGAAAATGAAGTCCGTCCACTAAATCCAACAAATCACTCGGTATCTTGTCTAGGCTAACTCCAAACCGAGATCCCGGAGCACAAGGGTCATAGAGCGCGTGATTTCCTTGAGTTGAACACTGAGGGTTGAGGCGCAAACCGACACTGATACCAGCCTCTCGGCAACGAGCACCATGTTTACGCAACTGTCTCTCTGAGTTGAAGACGATATGGTCCGTTATTTCCAGCAATTCCTCCAAGTCTGCATCCTTGAAAGCTGGAGCAAAGACATGGACTTCCCCCGGAAACTCTTCTCTAGCCAGCTTAGCTTCATAAAGTCCACTAGCCGTCGTACCAGATAGATACTGGCTAATCAAGGGATATGTTTTATAGAGGGAATAAGCCTTTTGGGCAAGTAAAACTTTGCATCCAGCTTCTTCTTGTACATATTTTAGAATGCGACAGTTTGCTTCTAACTTGGCCAAGTCAATGACATAAGCTGGTGTGGGTACTTGTTCTAACTTCATTAGTCCACCATTTGCGGGTTTTCAACCACAACCCAAGGTAATCCATACTCATTCAAAGCTTCCATGAATGGATCTGGATCCAATTCTTCAAGGTTATAGACTCCAGCTTGTTTCCAAGTACCGTTCATAACCAATTTTGTCCCAATCATAGCTGGAACTCCAGTGGTGTAAGAAATTGCTTGTGAACCAACTTCGGCGTAACATTCCTGATGGTCGCAAACATTATAGATGTAGATGGTCTTTTCAACACCATCTTTTACACCTGTAAAGATACAACCGATATTGGTTTTACCAACTGTGCGTGGACCAAGGCTGGCTGGATCTGGAAGCAAGGCTTTCAAAAATTGGATTGGCACAATGTCTTGTCCATTAAAGTTAATAGCATCCGTACGAAGAAGCCCAACGTTTTCCAAGCATTTCATATGCGTTAGATAAGATTGACCAAAGGTCATAAAGAAACGAATGCGTTTGACACCAGGAATGTTCTTGGCCAATGATTCAATTTCTTCATGGTGAAGGAGATACATGTCTTTTTGTCCAACCTGAGGGAAATCATACTCACGCTTGATTGACATGGCTTCGACTTCGACCCATTTTCCATCTTCCCAGTAAGAACCTGGCGCAGAAACCTCGCGGAGATTGATTTCTGGGTTAAAGTTTGTTGCAAATGGATAACCGTGGTCACCACCATTACAGTCTAAAATGTCGATATAGTGGATTTCATCAAAATAGTGTTTGAGAGCATAGGCTGAAAAGACACTAGTCACACCTGGGTCAAAACCAGATCCAAGAAGAGCTGTTAAGCCTGCTTCTTTAAATTTCTCCTGATAAGCCCACTGCCACGAGTAGTCAAAGTAGGCTGTAAAACCAAGTTCCTTACAACGTTTCTCATAGATAGCACGCCATTCAGGGTCTTCCGTATCCTCAGCCTCATAGTTAGCTGTGTCGATATAGTGGACTCCAGTTGCTAAACAAGCGTCCATAATTGTTAAATCTTGGTATGGTAGAGCTACGTTCAAAACAGCTTCTGGTTTGTAGCTTTCAATCAAGGCAATGACTTCTTCTACCTTATCAGCATCAAGACCAGCTGTTTCAATCTTTGTACTTGTTTTACCTTCTAATTTAGCCTTCAAGTCATCGCATTTTGACTTGGTACGGCTAGCAATCATAATCTCTGTAAATGTTTCGCTATCTTGGCAAATCTTTGAAATAGCAACTTGGGCAACGCCCCCACATCCGATAACTAATAAACGACTCATTTTTTTCCTTCCTCTTCTTCTAAAATGTCTTCTACATACTTGGGCAACATAAAGGCTCCCACGTGTAAGTTTGCAGTATAGTATTCTGTGAAAAGCTGGCGTTTTTTCCAGCCTTCCTTGTCAAAATCTTTGATAGGGTGGTATTTTTTCGATGCAAATCCAAATAGCCAATAGCCAGCTGGACTGGTTGGGATATGGGCCTGATAGACTCGGCTGATTGGAAAGGCTTGATTAACCTTGCGGTGCATGCTTCGGCAAGCTGACTCATCTTCGTCAAAAAAAGGACTACCATGCTGGTAAATCATGATACCATCTTCTTTCAAAGCTCTGTAGCTGTTCCCGTAAAATTCCTTGGTAAAAAGCCCTTCCGTATGCCCAAATGGATCTGTCGCATCGTTGATAATGATATCGTAATCATCCTCACAGTTTCGTAAAAAACGAAGCCCATTTTGGTAGTAAATGGTAACACGAGGATCATCTAGCCCTGCAGCAAAGTCTGGGAAATACTCACGACAGACTTCAACCAACATCTCATCCGGTTCCACAATATCGATTTGTTCCAGTTCAGGATAGAGTGTTAATACTTGGGCAACACCCCCGTCACCACCCCCAATAACCAATACTTTCTTTGGATTTGGATGGACAGCCATGGGTACGTGGACGGTCATTTCATTGTAAACAAAATCATCTGCATCTGAAAACAAGACATGGCCATTTAAGATCAATATCTTTCCAAAAGCTGGTGTATCTAATACCTCAATATCCTGCCACTCACTTTTTCCAGCATAGAGTTGCTTGGCTGTTCTCAGGGACAGTTTCACATCTGGAGTATGAACTTCAGAAAACCATAAATCCATCTAGTTCTCCTTTCTCTCAATGATGTTGATGTGATTGACTTCTGGATCTTCCGTCCCTTGGAGGGAGCAACCACGTTCCTTGGCGAATTGTATATAATCCACAATCTCTCGTGTAATCCGTTCACCTGGTGCTAGGATTGGTATCCCTGGAGGATAGCACATGACAAATTCCCCACAGACTTGTCCAACAGAATCATCCAAGGTTAAACTTTTTCTTTCTGAATAGAAGGCTTCTTGTGGAGACAGCACCAACTCGGGCTGGATATATTCTCCAGCAATCAAGTCCTTCCCATCTCGAGAATAGAGTCTCTTAATATCAGCCAAAGCACCGACTAAGCGCTCGATGTCTTGGATGCGGTCGCCAATGGAAATATAAGCTAAGATATTGCCAATATCACCAAACTCGATCTGAATGTCATATTCATCCCGTAAGAGATCATAAACTTCAATCCCTGTTAAACCAATCCCCTGAGTGTAGACTGATAACTTAGTCACGTCAAAATCACAAACCGAGACACCGTCTATTAACTCTTTTGAGTAGGCGTAGTAGCCACCGATGGCATTGATTTCACGACGAGCATACTCAGATAACTCAATAACTTTCTCAAAGGACTCTTTACCACGAAGGGCTAGGTTTCTACGAGAAACATCGAGACTTGCCATCAGCAGGTAAGATGCTGATGTAGACTGGGTCAGGTTGATAATCTGACGAACGTATTCAGGATTCATCTGCTCCCCGATAAGTAAAATGGAGCTTTGGGTCAGACTCCCACCAGACTTATGCATAGAGACCGCCGCCATATCAGCACCTGCATCCATAGCAGAAATTGGAAGTTTATCTGTAAAATGCAAATGCGCACCATGAGCTTCATCCACTAAAACTAGCATGCCCACTTCGTGAGCCATCTCTGTTAATCCTCTCAGATCCGAACAAATCCCATAGTAAGTAGGATTGTTGATTAGGATAGCTTTAGCATCTGGATGCTCCTTAATTGCCTGGGCAACACGGTCATTTTCAAGTCCTAATGCGATGCCGATTTTGGGATCTACACTCATCTCGATATAGATGGGAATGGCACCACATAGAACCAACGCATTGATAGCAGATTTGTGGACATTTCGTGGAAGAATAATCTTATCTCCCGCCTTGCAGGTGGAAAGAATCATGGTTTGAACTGATGAGGTTGTACCTCCAATCATGAGAAAGGCATGGGCTGCACCAAAAGCATCCGCAGCTAATTCCTCCGCATCCCGAATAATCGAAATGGGATGACCAAGATTATCCAAGGGTTTCATAGAATTGACATCAATGCCAACACATTTTTCTCCTAACAGTTCGACAAGTTCTGGATTTCCTCGTCCACGCTTGTGACCTGGCACATCAAAGGGGACAATTCTTTTCTTGCGTAGCTTGACCAAGGCCTCATAAATTGGGGCTTGGTTTTGATCTAACTTCTTCAAGACATACTCCTTTACCATATTTTTAGCACCTCAAGAAGATAAAGGCGACTAAAGGTTGACTTATGAAAAAAGAGCAGGTTTTCACCTGCTCTGCAATCTTCTGACGTGTTTATTTTGGTTTCTGTTGAGTATGTCTGTTCCTGATGTTTCCTAACTCTCTAGTAGCAAATATTACGTACTTTATTGATCGTTTCACAAGATGACGTGTGCTTTCACCACACTAAAATTTATGAATTAGGACAAGCGTCCTAACATCAACTTATAAAAGTAGGCTTTTAACCCTATCAATAATGTGGCTTTTTAACCACGCTTCGGCATTCAACCCTGCCTGTCCGTAGGCATTTTTTACTCGGGTTTATATTTGCTAGAAAACATCATCTCATTTTCTAAGCCTAATAACTATATCATGTTTATAAGAACTTGTAAAGGATTTTGTGAAACTTTTTTAAAGAATTTTGTTTTTTGTTCGCAAAATATTATTCAACAATAAAAAGAAATCGTTTTAAGTCGTTATCTGCATAAGAAAAAAGGAACTACAGACATTAACTACTTCAATAATTCTTAAAGTATAACTTGATATTGAAAATCAATTCTTTTCATCAGATTTCATAAATATTTCCAGCTAGGAAGTAGGAATCAACTGCTCCAATTCTACTTCTGAAAGCTGTCCTTGATTGTAAAGTTTTCTAAGTAAGTCCTCATCTACGGTAATTGAATAGTAATCCGTCACAAACTCATGAAATTTCTCAAAACTTTCAAAGAAATAGGATAATAACCATTCACCACCGTCCTGATCTTGGTAGGTATTTTGATGCTCTTGACCGTCATACCAGATAAAGAAGGTTGTTTCGTCTTTTTGTTCTTCTGAGTATAGGTTTTGATACTTTTCATCCAGCCCTTTATAAAATCCGTCTATGATGTCTTGATTCCACTCATCCGCAGCAAATTGACTCAAACTACTTTCATGATCAAAGCCCTTTATAAGGATCATTTTATCAGTCAAAATCACATCTAGAGAATCACCAGAACCGTTGTTGATAAGGTAACGGATCCCATAGCTTTCCTCAGTCTTAACGATCAATCGAAGCCAGGTCTTGTTTGGATCTGTTCGATACTCATCAATGACAAGCAAGGCATCTAAACGCGTCTTTGCATTTTCCCATTCAATTTTTCCCATCTCTTTAATCCTCCATCTTAAAGTTTAAAATTTATTATGCTTACAAATTCTATAACCAATTTCTATCTATCCCGTCCGACTACACGGTGGAATATTTCATCCACCAGACAAATCATCAGGTGTTCGATTTTCTAGATGTGCATTCATCAGGCACCTGACTAACAGTTGGTAAAAGTAGTTAACAAATAGTCACTAGGACATTTCCTTTGAGAGTTAAGATTTTCTTATAAAAGTCCTTCATTTTTACAAAACAGGTTCGAATATCATCCTTGATTTCTTCCTCTTCATCAAGATAATCCCAAATATCGGGATACAAATCTGCCTTCTTGCATGCTTCCATGCTAAAGTTAGCTAAAGCCCTATCCATGTCAAAATTCTCTAATGCTTGAACAATCTCAGCTATCTTTGAGTGTTCAGTATAGGCTATATACTCCGATACATTTTCTAAAGGAGTTACTCCCAAGACAGCTTCTATCAAGGGGCCGTCATCCATAAATTCTGAACTACTAAAACCTGTCATAACAAAGAGCAAGGCATCCCACATTTTGTCAATATCTATCAACGTATCGTTTCCCTCAGGATAATCCTCTACTAAGTCAAGTAAATCCTCTTCCTGACAAGAATAGCGCTTTATTTGGCTTAATTCATTGTCAGATAGATATTGATAATTAGCAATCATTCCCATAATGTTTCCTCCTATAAGTTCCTTAGAATAGCACTAATGTTACTAGTTCCCTTTCTTGAGAAAGGCAAGAAATCTACTGTTTTTGGACTCTCCTCCTTATTTCCATTCCTCATCTTCTATCACTTCCCAGACTTCTGACTGATAGCCCTCACCATCTATATCATAGCGCTGCATATAGCCAAAAAATCTTTCTTTTTTATTTGCCTTACGAGACTTGAGAATGTTTACAGCCCAGACTCCGATAAGAATGACAACTAAAAGCGCTACTACTGTCTCCATACTCCTTCTCCCTTGCCTACCTTAATATCCTTCAACCCACTTTTCATTGTCCATGATGAAAGGCTTAGCTAGTCCGTCACCTGTGTAATCCGCATATTTGGTGGATAGATACTTGTAACAGTCTTCCTTGCTCGCAAACTTAATAGCTTGATAGGGCTCTACAAAAGTCAGTTTTTCAACAAATAAGAAACCATCATCAGCTGGCACTAAAATACCAACATGCCCGACAAAAAGAAACTCTCCATCCAAATTATCATGCAAGACTACAGACAGCATTCGAGCTTTGTCATTAAATTGAAACTGGGAAAAGAATTTCTCCATCTTCTGCGCGTGAACTTTTACATCCGTTGTCGCTTCTGTCTCCACCCTAGAAAATAGAATATTAAACTCTTCCTTATCTTTCTCATCAAATACTTTTCCCTTATCGATAGCATCATTATCCACAAAAAGTAGCTGATCATTCTTTTCAAGTTTTGGGATCGTGACTGAATTTTTTAATAGCGCATAGCTATTGATACGGCAGTTGGTCCCGACAAAGTCACCCTTCTTTTGTGTCCACAAATTGCTGATTTTCTCTACATCGTATTCCGTTTTTGTAAAGGAGGCAAAATCACCACTTAAGCCAGTGGAGCCGACAGTCGCATTATAGTCTGTAACAAGATTGAAAAATGCTTCAACACTATTTGGGTCCAAGTGAGCTGATAAGAGAGATTTGACCTCTTCGGTACTGACTTGACCGTTTAGATTGGAATATGAAGCCGTCCAAGGAACTTTATCTGAACTGGTCTGTGTCTGATTTGCAGCTTCAGTGCTCGTATTATTTTGCTGACAAGCAGCCAAGCCAAGAAATAAGGGCAAACACAGTCCCAAGGCTACTACTTTTCTCGTTCGTTTCATGCAATTCTCCTTCTAGACTACAAGTCTCTTTTTCATTTTAAACACCATTCACTAATCATTCAGCTAGTAATCGTTGACTTAGCTATATTATACTACATAAGTCAAAAAAAGACCGCACGAATCACCCATTCATTACAGCCTTTTTAATCCTATTTTTTATTGAATGACGAAACCTTTAGGCAAAATCGCCAGTTGCAGTCCCAATTCTTGGCAATGACTGGCTAGCACTACAGAATCACGGTCTACAAGATAGTTTTCACTTGATTGGTTAAAAATAGCTTGGACCTTTTGTCCATCATAATCCCATTCAAGAGCTAGCATGTCCGGCTTAATTTCTTTTAGGCTATAGGTGCCATGTTGGATAATGCCTGAAACCTCCTTACGAAGCTGAATCAATTTCTTCATGAAGTTCAGCATGTCATTACTGTCTGAAACACGGTCCCAAGGCATGACACGGCGACAATCTGGGTCTGGTCCGCCACCTAACTCCAACTCCGTTCCATAGTAGAAACACGGTGTCCCTCTTTGTAAAAAGAGACAAGCAAGGGCAGACTTAACGAGTTGGACATCTCCCTTGGCAGTAGCCAAAATACGCTCCGTATCATGCGAATCCAGAAGATTGAACATCACTTCCGAAATCTGTTGTCTATAGTACATTGATTGGCTATTGATCTCATCGATGAATTGAGGTGACTTCTTAGTCCCTCGCAAGAAATAATCCTTGATGCTGTCGGAGAGAGGATAATTCATGACTGCGTGGAATTCATCGCCATTTAGCCAAGGCTGAGAAGTGTGCCAGACTTCTCCAAGAATATAAAGGTCAGGCTTTTTAGCCAAGACAGCCTTACGGAAATCTCTCCAAAATTGATGGTCTACTTCATTGGCCACATCCAGGCGCCAAGCATCAATATCAAACTCTTCAATCCAGTAGGTCGCAACTTTTAACAAATAGTCCCTCACTTGAGGATTGGCCGTATTGAGCTTGGGCATATAGCTGGCAAAAGCGAAGGTATGATAAGGGAGTTTTCTTGGATTTCCAAGCTTATCTTTGGTCACGGGAAATTCTTGAACATGGAACCAGTCTTTATATTCCGACTTTCCACCATGCTTGAGAACATCCTGCCACTGCAGAGACTGATCCCCGATATGATTGAAAACAGCGTCCAGCATGATTTTCATCCCTCTCTGATGGGCCTCCTCCACCAGTTTACGAAAAATTTTCTTATCTCCAAAATGATGATCTATTTCGAAATAATCCGTCGTATTATACTTGTGATTGCTTGGGGATTCAAAAATCGGACAGAGATAAAGACCTGTAATCCCTAAGTCTTGCAAGTAATCCAGATGGTCAATAATGCCCTGTAAATCACCACCAAAGAAATCGCTCGTCTTTGGCTTGATAAAGGAATCCCAAGCTAGCGCACCTTCAGGTGAAATCTCAGGATTGCCATTAGCAAAGCGTTCTGGGAAAATCTGGTACCATACCATCTCTGCTACCCAGTCAGGAACATGGCAAGCATCAATCTCATGGATATACGGAATTTTAAAGCCATTTCCTTCATAATGAAGGTTTTCTAGCGTATTTTCAACACATCCCTTATCGCCATACAAAATACTCTGACCCTGCTTATCCTTGAGTTCAAAGAGATACTGGAGTCGTGCATAGCCAACTGAAACTTCCGCTTGCCAGTAATCAAATAAGACATCAGAAGTTACTTTGACCATCTCCTTGATTGCTTCATAATGGTCCTCTAAAAAGATAAAAGTGTCTCCATAATGCAAGTTGATGCTTTCTATATCATCTTTCTTGGTCCGGATACGAATGTGCATTGTCTTATCCTTATAAAGGTACGCATACTCTGACTCTGGTCTATGGTAAATGGCTGTTAATTCCATTGTTCTGTCTCCTAGTTTACTTTTATTCATCTTGCTGCGCAAACGTTTTCATTATTGTGATTCTAGTATACTACTTTAAAATTTTATTTTCAAGACTTGTCCGTAGTTTCGAGTGGATTGTTTTTGAGAATATAAAAAAGCAGTAAGATTTAATACCTACTACTTTCTGATTGATGATTTACAAATGCCTTTCAAGCCAATCTATCTTTTTAAAATCTTTATTATTATTGTGGTCATTTCGATAGGAATCTTGGGAAGAAGCCTTGTATATACTGAAATACTGTTCCAAACTTGGAACACGAAACGTGATGTCCTCGAGATGAATCAACTCTATATCTGATTTCGAAACTCCTGCAAAATCAGGTAAGGAATCGATACTTCCAAATTCAACGCTCACATCATCTTTTTGGAATTCGTGCTCGTGAATATCTACCAAGGTATAGCCTAAGTGGTTCATCACTTTCATTATCTTGTCCCAGTCATAAATCCTGAGATGATCAGGCGCTTCCCAGCCTCTAGGATCTCCAGAGACATGAATGTCAATGTCAGACGGCTCCCAATCTTCATTTGAACGGTATTCAAAACCCAAAGACCCCATGAGCGTGGGTGTGATTCCAACTTGGTTTAAATGAGAACAAATTGTTCGAAATTCATCAAATAGAGAATTCATCCTTCCTCCAATCTTTGATATAAAACTTTATTTCTCAGTGAAAGACAAACTTGTTTCTATCTTCTACTCTTTCGGTTGTGAAAAAACTTCAATATGCTGGCCCAGTACCTTAATCTCTACAGGTAGGTTATCCGACTTATCGCCATCAACATCTGACTCCAACTCACTATCTGAAGAGATTTTAATAGTACGAGCTCTGATATACTCAATATTATCATTGCCGACAACATCGCCTTTTAGTAAATCAGGAATGACGGATAATTTAGAGAATAGAGAAGCATCTTTTAGAATCAAAATATTGGCATAGCCGTCTTTGTTTTCTTCAAAGATTTTCTTATCAGCGAAGTAATTTGTCAAGAGAACCAAAACATGACTCGCTTCACCATCATAATTTCCATTTTCTGTCTCAACCTTAATGTTAAAGACCTGATCCGTCATCACAGACTTCATGGTATTTACAGCATAGGCTAATATACCGAATTTTGTCTTGTCCTCGATCTCCACATTGTGAATCGCCTCAGGCAGAGAACCGATACTAAAGATATAACCAAAATAGTTATCATTTGCTTTACCGATATCAATCTTGTTGGTTAAGTTAAAATCAAGTTCATCAATCGCACCATCGATGTCTTGATTGATTTCCAACAGTTTCGTAATGAGGTTACCTGTACCGCCTGGGATAATCCCTAACTTAGGAATGTAGTCTCTCTCAGCAATACCCGAAATGACTTCATTGACAGTCCCGTCTCCACCGAAAACAACCACTGCATCGTACTGCTCACGAGAGGCTTCCTCAGCAAAGTGTGTTGCATCCAGCGCTTTTTCAGTAATTTTGGTTTCCACGTGCTCAAAATAATCTTTGGCCTTATTCTCCAGCTTGACCTTATAATCCAAAGCCTTTTCCCCACCAGAGGTAGGGTTTATAATTAACATTGCTTTTTTCATTGATAATACTCCTTAATTTTTAAATAGAAATGTTAGTGTAACTACATCAGTCATTACATATAATGCTATTATATAATGAAACCTCAAAAAATAGAAATCAGACGTACCGGAGATTGAGAGAATCAGTTCTAAAAAAGGTTGGATATGTTGAAAATGATAAATACCTTCTAGTTTATTCTTTTACCAATCGATTAAAATCAACCAAATATAAAATCCCAGCAATAAGAGCAAAAATTGCTGAAAAAAATGAAAGGAAGGGGATAAAACCTGTGATAGATGCAACTAAAAGAAACAAAAAGCTTTTCTTACGACCATTTGATTCTTTTCTATAAATGAAAATTGCAAGTATGGAACAAACAAGAAATATAAAACTAATTAAATTTACTGAAAAAGCCCATGCTGGTTTATCAACAAAACGAAGAGCCCCATTGATAAATCTTATCTCCCATCTATAGAAAAATGCAAATGCAATAATGGGAGAGCACGTTAAAGCAAAAATTCCATTAAAAAAAAATAAACTGTTTGATTTCATATTCAATCCTTTCCTGTACTTATTCATCGCTAATTAATAGATTCACTTTTTAAAAATTCTTTAGACTTCTGGACGATATAGAGCTGTTCATCTTCTTGAGCGAGTTTTCTAAACAATTCATTCGCCCTAGTCATATCTCCTTTTAATTTAGAGTTCAAGGCTTGATAGTAAATGATTTCCAATTGTTGATATTTAAACTCGTTTTCTAATTCTTCAAAGTAATCATTGGATTGATGAGCAATTGTTAAATCGTAAAGTGCAATACTCACGCTTTTTGTTTTCTCGGCTAGAGAGGAATCTGATATGGACATTTTGTTTAGCATAAGATCAAGCTCATCTCTGGTTAGGTTAGGATTTGCAAGAACTGTCGAGCGAATGAGGTAACTCTCTAAGGAATCCCTGTATTTTGGCTTCAGTTTTTGATCAGTCGTTGCTTCAGAAGCCTCCTTAATGGCAGCATCGAAATCACCAATCATATAGGAATACCCAACAGATGTTAGTGTCACATCCATTTTTATAATAGCTCTTTTTGCATCTTTCTTCAATTCAATGTATTGCTTCCAAGATGGTAAATCTAAGTCCATATACAGTAACTTAGTACCACTCCTTACATACCCTCTTCTGATTAGTGCAATGAAAAGAAATAAGAGTGCATTTATGAATAAAATACAAAGGGTTTGAATAGTCCTATCTTTCACCATCCAAGCTACAAAAAGAATGAGAAGAACAGCCAAAACAATCACGACTTTTCTATAAAATCCATATTTCTTGCGTATTTCTAAATAATTCATTTTTACTCCTTTTCTAAATTATAAAATGTCATTACGAGAGCAGTTCTGAACCTTAAATGAGTCATTGACTAACAAAATGCTCTCTAATCAGTTCCCTAATTTTTTCTGATAGAATAGCCCAATGTGACCTGCAAAATAGGATCATAAACAGCTTTCATCTTAATTTATAACTTCTCTATTCTATCAAAAATAATCTCTTGCTTTTCGACACTTTCTCGGAGTGGTGACATGCCTAAAATCACTGTAAAAAATCCCAATAATAGAATACTATTAATAACAAGTAAGGCTCCCTCTGTTCCATTAACAGTATATAGATAAAATACAAAACATCCAAGAGTCGGAACAAGGATAAAAGGAAGAAGTTTGTAATGTTTTAATTGACGTTTATTTCCAACTGGTTTAAAGGTTATTTTATAATTTGTAACGTTATTCTCAAGTCTTTTTTGGACGCTATGACGAGCTCTTATGGCAATGAACCAGAAAGCAAGATAAGCTAGGGAAATGAATAGGCCATATAAGCCTATCTTTAAAGGAAGGTTATGACTAATCCCATTGTTTCTAAAAAAATTTGTCACAAGCCGATAGCCAGATCCCCCTATTGCTGTACCAATTGCAATCCCAATTGATTTACTCATAGTTGGAGCTACACTCTCAAAACGCATATCTCTTTTATCTAACTTTTGCATTTTTGCAGTAATTTCATCGGGAAGAGAACCCCAGAAATAGGATTTTGGTCTAACAGTCGTCAAATCTAGAATATACTTTTCTCCCTCTACTTCTACTATTTTGAAAAATACTTTATTCGTTTCTTTAAATTTTACCTTCATAGTCACCTTTAAATCCTTCTCAGAGTTAAAAAACTCTTTTCAATAACATTCCTAAATCGTTAGCCCCGTTTTTTAATAATAGTTAAACCAATTTTGACAGACATCTCTTTCGATGTTAACTGTATTGTGATCCCATAATTTGTTTTATCTGAGTAATTTACCCTGATTTGGCATGTAGTTTCCTCTGGTAGATCATATTTGATTTTCAGTTTCTGAAAGAGTTCAGACTGAGTTTCTGGCTGGTAGATAATTTCACTAAGCTCTGTTGTTCCAGTTCTTAACGTTCTTTTTACATTCAAGGAGTCAAAAACATCTCTTTTGACAACTAAGTTAAGAATTTCTTCATCAAATAAAGGATCTATCGCTGAATCGTAATGCAACTTGCCATTAGAATAACTAACGGGAACCGTTTTTTTATTTTCTCCGATTTGTATTCTATAGTCGCCCTTACCATCTGCCTTGGTAATGTCTAGGTCGATTTCACATCTTTTGACTTCGTCACCATTTTTTATATAGACGCTGCTTTTATAAGCTTCCAGCCCATTAAAATCCTTCTGCTCTTGTTCCAAAAATTTAAACATAGGATCAAACGTTTTTTCAAACTCGTACTGTTCCCTTGTTCTGTTTTTGGGAATGGTTTCACCACCCAAACTACAAGCATTCAATGAAGATGCTGTCATAAGAATAACAAGAACCCCAGTTACCCATAAACACCATTTAAACTTTTTCATATTTTACTTAATCCTTTTTTCGAGTCATAACAGTAAGATTTTTTCAAAAATTTATAAATGTTTAGTTAAACTTACACTAGTTCTACGTCGACTCCAGCTTTAGCAAAAGTTTCCTTAACTTGTTCAAAATTACTTGACATGATTGTCGCTTGTTTTAAATTTGGGAACTGCTTTAATTCAACCAAACTAACCTCATTCAAATCAAAAGTACTATCCTCACCATCCCACTGAGGAATCAGATTCATAAAAATTTCATTACCGCCATCCATATCAATCTCTTTTACAAGACTTGCATACTTCTGTGAAATCTGAAGATTTTTAAAGTATTCTAAGGCAGGCTCTACAAGTTCTGTACTTTCTGTATCAATATCCAACTCGCTAAATTCCTCTGAAAAATCAAAAATATCAAAAGCTGGCTTTAAAATATCTAAATCATACATCAATACTTGGATAATAGCTAGTTTAAAATTCAGATTATCAAAATGAAGATATTTTTCTTGAACAACTTTTGGATTTGATTTTTGACGTTCATGCTTGATTTCTGGATAGTAAGAAATGGTGAGTGGATATCTCATTACATCTGGTCTTCCATTAAAATTGGTTCCATGAGGGGTCCATAAAATAAAATTGAAATCCCCAGTTCTGTGTCTATCATAAAGAAAATAGGGAGGCTTCCCATCAGTGGATACTACGGCTTGACAAGGCATCTTGGGTAATTCTTCTTCTCCAAACATAGGTTTTACAACATCACCATAGTAGAAACTGATTGTAGAAAGTAGATGCTCATCATCAATATAGACCCTGCATTTCTTTAAATGATTCCGGATAGAAGACGAATGTTCAAATACAATACCAGCATTGTCGTAAACGTACTTTATGTATTTACTTTCTTTTTTGACAACCTGATCAGGCTTTCCTAACACGGCCTCAATATCTTTCAAAGATAAAGGAAAAGACAAGCTGGTTCCGTTCATTACCATTGAATTGTCATGAAAATTGATTTCGAGGTTTTTAGGATCTTTCTTTTTAAAAAAATTAAACATTCGATTCTCCTATTTATAATTTGTTTATCTAAATGCATCAAATCTATTTTTCTAACGTTAGAAAATTTACTGTATAAAATAAGGTTTTGCCGTATTTTTCGTCCGTAGGATTAAAAAAGCAGGAAGCCTTCTGAAAATTAATTACTCTTCACTAATAGACTTACCGCCTCAACATGATGCGTTTGTGAAACTCAAAAGGTTCGGGGAGTTCAAAGCTCCAGTGGAGCTTTGAAGCCTTCTTGCGTTAAAATGAAAAGGTGAGAGGATTAGCTACGTTTCACTAACAAACTCAGACACTCAGCGGTTCGAACTTACCGTATCATCTGTAAAAAAGCAGTCTTTCCGAAATAATGGAAAGTCTTTCGTTTTGATATTGTTCCATTCATAAACTGAACCTACAATATCTCCAACTATTGCTCCTAGCATGGTATTCCTCCTTACAAACTATTAGTTTAGACTGACATTTCTACTTGACATACTCGTCTATTTTATCAGCATATTTAGTTAAAAGATTCTTTGAATAAATTTTTGCATTACTTGAATTTCTAACTTCTTTCCAAAGAATAGAAGCTACTTTTAGTTTATTAGAGTAGTTGGCACTATTTTCGTCTGCACAGAAATCCTTTAGAAATTGATTCCATTGACAAACCGAATGATCATACTTGGCATAATCTGAATCTCCATAATAGACTTTTAGCATATCTTGGATTGTGAAATTCAAATCATTTTCTTTTTTTACTTTTCTCCAAGCTGTAGCCATATCAGCAGTAAATTTAAAGGGCGAAACACCTGTTAAAGTTGAGAAATATTCTCTAAAGTGTGCATTAAAGGAGAATCCACATTCAAGTAAGGGCGAATCTAAGGTAACGACTTCTACTCGTTTCTTATTTTTTTTTACTGATGACTTTTTAATCAAATTCCCCTTGAAGTACTGCTCAATAATATCATTGAGTTCCTGTTTTGTACCTCTATATTCAAGTCCTAATGACCTGCATATCTGTGAAAGTTCATCACGATACCAGTAATATTTATTAAATTCATCAAAGGATGAGATTTTTTCAAACATAGGTCTGCTTTCTATCAATATTTCACCTCCTTAAAAACAGTTTAGGTTTTCATCTCAAAATAATGGAGTTTTAGTTTCTTTATTTTGAGGATTAACTACGTTTCACTAACAAACTCACACACTCAGCGGTTCGAACTTACCGTATCATCCGTGAAAAAACAATCCTCACAAAATAAAGGAAAATCCTTCGTTTTGATATTGTTCCATTCGTAAACAGAACCTACAATGTCTCCAATAATTGCTCCTAGCATCCGTTTCCTCCTTATGGCATATCAGATTCGTTACACATTTCTAATGAGTCACTCTTTAAAAATGGCACCACCAAATCAATCCACTCATAAGGCAGGTAAGCTGATAAATAGCCGTGATTATAGCCCTTTGCTTCATACAAAATTGTATTTGAATGTAGCTGATGAAATAATTTCGCTGATTCTTTCACACAGTTCAATTCTTTTTCACCATAAATATACAGAACCTGAGCCTTGCTAGCAGAAATCATATCTTTCAGCTTGTAACATCCCATATAGTTTTTGTAAATGGTCACCAATGTTTTGATAGGCGTCCTTGGCAAATCCTCCAAATAATAAGTTTTTATTTCCTCTGGATAAGCCAGTTTAGGATAGAATTTGTTCATCATGCTTAACTGAAGTTTGCAAGAGAATTTATTGAACATCAGTTTACCAAATAGAGACACTAGAAAGATGCTGATTTTAGCTAACCTTAGTTGAGGAATGCAGAGGCTTCCATCTATGATGGCCTTCTCAGCAATTTCACTGTCTAAAGACAAAAGCTCCATAGCAATTTGACCACCAAGCGAAACACCACCGATTGCAAACAATTTCCCACCACAGTTTGCTTTGATATAGTCCAGAATCTCCAAAGCAGAATCTTCAGTAGAAACATAATCAACTTGATATTCCTCGCCGTGGCCATTCAAAGTGGGTAGAATAACACGGTATTCTTCTGACAAGATTCGTGCTTGACGAAGATAATTCCACCAAGAACTTCCACCACCATGTATCAGTAAAATAGGAGGCAAATTCTTATCACCAAATTCATGGAATTTCATGTTTAAACTCCTTACTGTAGAACTTTCACTAGCTACACCCATGTTTAATCAGCTCGTACAAGCAGTGATGTCTCATCAAATAGAAAAGTCTCTAACATTGATTATCTAGAATGATCACACGTTACTTTCAATAATGGATATCCTGATCTAAATTTTAAAATGTTGTTTCCTTACTAATTCTATTACTCGCCAATATAGTATAAATCAAATAACCAATAAAAATGATAATAAAAATAAGATTAATTTTTAACACAAAATAGAGATTTAACAAATTTGCGAATGCATGAAATAATACACAGTATCCCACAGATTTCGTTTGACGGTAAAGAAGCCCTAAAACAAAACTTAAAAATAATGTATATATAAAAAATAAAATAAAAGGAAATCCTTGATGACTTTCTCCAACTATAAACCATAAAGGCAGATGCCATATTCCCCAAATTGATCCTACAATCAAATTAGATTGCCAATAAGTATATTTTTTATCAAGTAATGGTTGTAATATTCCTCTCCATCCTAATTCTTCATGTCCACCACCAAAAAAAATTAGTTGTATAAAGAATAATGGCATCAGATAAATTGATACTCCGTTTAATTCTAAGGAAGATACAGAAAATAGTATCAAAATTGCTAACATATGATAAATGAAATAAATACTGCTATTTTCTAACTTATTAAATAAAAAATGTTTAAATTTTATATTATTACTTTTTAAATAAAAGCCACTTGCAATAGCTGGTCCAAGTGCACCAACTATATGTAATATTCTTCCTATAAATGTCTCTAATCCCAAAATATAAGATTGTGTAAATATGGCAAGAAGCCCCCAAGCTATATAAGTAATTCCAAATGTAAAACAAAGATAATTTTTTAAATTCCTTTTATCAATTTCTGTCATTTTTTTCTTCCTAATCTTGATTATTTTATGAATAATATTTTTACTGCTTCTTAGTTGCTATCGATTATAACTACCTATATTCTATCATAAAAACACAAAAAAGCCTTACAATCAAGGCTTTTCACTATTCATTTCGTCAATACTTTAGTTTCGTAGATTCAGATTCGCATGATTAAAACTAGTCAATTTTCTCAATAATGTTTCCAAGTCTATCCAATACAAGACAGGAATGATCATTTAGTGGAATTATGGGAACACTGACAAGTTCTTCTGCTCTATCCTTATTAGCTTTATCATTCCAGGAATCATAATGGACACTAATTAAAAACTGACTAAAGAGTCCTAATCCATTTTTTATCTTTATCTGATGATCTGAATTATCATTAGGTGAGACATATACTTTTTCTCCTAATAATAGGGCTCCTGCAGAAAACCCTATAACTTTTGCCCCTTTATTAAGCATATGATCGATATAATTTTTGAACTCCTGATTGACATAAGTAGCTATATATTTTTCCGTATTTCCTCCACCAATGATAATTAGATCAGCATCTAAATAGCTATCAAAATCAATCTGCTCAGTGTCCAAAAGTAAGTAATCAGTGTTTAGATTAGGAAATTGACTTTGGAAAACTTCTGTGTACTTTTTCATATAGGGTTGCCAATTATCTCGAAAAACCGTAAAAATAACAATTCTTTCAATCTTGCTTGATAATACAATTTTATCAACAATGCTATATTTCGTTATTGGGGGATTCCCACCCATCAAAAAAATTTGTTCTTTCAAGTTAACACACTTTCTAAAGATACATAAAGTTTAACAAGTTTATTCACGTTTCTAAATTATAATTTTTTCTTAAAATGAATAATTCTACTTGCCTCCTGAAATCCAATATTGAGATGAAATCTTATAGAATCCGTATTCGTTAAAGTACAGTCACTTGCAAATTCCTTACATCCTTTATTTTTCGCCCATTCCTCACATTTTGTACAGAGATTTTTAGCAATATCCTTTAAACGATATTCCTCATCGACAATAATCCCTTCTAAGAATCCAACAGGACTATATTTACAACCTTCAACATAATCAAATCTGAGGGAACATAATGCTAGACCTACAATTGTGTTACCTTCAACTTCAGTAAAGATTGCAGTATTTTTGCCATTCGTATATTTTTTTACTTCATCAAAAGCTTCTTTATCGGTCAATTGGGGCCATAATTGTTTTATTAGTTTAGCCGTTTTTATAGAATCTTTTGTTATTCCATCCATATTGATGTTCCTCCGGAAATTACAAGCAAATGTTTCGAATCACGCTGTTACTTTGTTACTCATTGATTGATACCAATACCATCCCCTTCTACTTTTCGACTGTCTCAGATCGGAAGAGCAGAGCCATGCACTCAGCGGTTCGGACTTACCGTATCATTTCGTCGGTTTCCCTCCTCATTTTACGAGTCCTATCCCATGGGCGGAGCATCTACTCCTACTTCGCTGATGCCTCAGCTCGTACAACAGTGATACCGCCTCAACATGTGCTGATGTTAGCTTCCTATACTATGAAACGAAATATAGCGCATCCGAATATTTGAATTAAACCATTAAACGTAACTATCACCTTTCAAATTGGTTTTTCTTCCTTCTAACTAAAAATTTGCCACTCATACTACTGTCTTCTTCAGGAGTAAGGTTGAGGTTACCAAAAAGAGCCGTTTTGTGTACTGACCCCAAAAAGTTAGACAATTAATTTAAGTAAAGGATTTAGTTCTGTATTGCACAGGACTAAGTCCTTTTAGTTTGACCTTAATTC